>NZ_CEEDOS010000013.1:0-102021 GCF_979256525.1 Klenkia sp. AC732
GTGTCGCGGGGGAGGGGGCCGGGCGGGAGGAGGCCCAGGGCCTGGAGGCGGGCGCCGAGGGTGAGGGTCCAGGGGCGGTCCAGGCGGGCGCGGGTGAGCAGGGCGTCGTCGCCGAGGACGACGTCGGGGGCGCCCTGGGTGACCGTGCCGTCGACGACGACGGCGACCTCGTCGGCCCACCCGAGGGCCAGGTCGACGTCGTGGGTGCTCATCACCACGGTGGACCCTGACGCCTGGAGGCGGGTGAGGGCGGCGAGGGCCTCGGTGACGGCGGAGGGGTCCAGCCCGGCGGTGGGCTCGTCGAGCAGCAGCACGCAGGGGCGCATGGCGACGGCGCCGGCGATGGCGACGCGCTTGCGTTCGCCGTAGGACAGCTGGTGGGTGGGCCGGGCGGCCAGGTGGGTGACGGCGAGCAGGTCCAGGGCCTCGGCGACGCGGGCGCGGACCTCGGGCTCGGGCAGGCCCAGGTTCATCGGGCCGAAGGAGACGTCCTGGGCGACGGAGGCGGAGAAGAGCTGGTCGTCGGGGTCCTGCAGCACGAGCTGCACCTCCTGGCGGTGCGCCTGCAGGCCCTTGCGGGTGTGCTGCAGGGTGGCGCCGTCGACGGTGATCCGGCCCTTCGTGGGCGCCAGCGCGCCGGACAGGCAGCGCAGCAGGGTGGTCTTGCCCGACCCGTTGGCCCCGAGCAGGGCCAGCCGGCGACCCTCGGGGACGGTCAGGCTGGCGCCGTCCAGGACCCGGGCGCCGCGGGTGTAGCCGACGACGACGTCGACGGCGGCGAGCTGCTGGTGGCTCACGCGGTCACCAGCGTCAGCGCGCACAGGGCCGCGAGCCCGGTGACGGTGGCGGCCAGGAACACCCGGGAAGAGGGCAGCACCTCGGGCAGGACCCGCAGGTCGGTGACCATGCCCCGGCCGGCCAGGCCCTCCTGCAGTCGGCGGGCGCGGTCCCAGGAGCGGGTGAGGACGGCGGCGGCCAGCACCCCGGAGGACCGGTAGGAGCGGCGGACCGTGGAGTAGCCCATCCGGGAGGTCTGCGCCTCGCGGATGGTCCGCAGGCTCTCCAGCAGCACGAACAGCAGCCGGTAGGTCACCGAGGCGACCTCGACCACGGCCCCGGGCACCCGGGCCCGGCGGAGTGCGGGCAGCAGGTCCGACATCGGGGTGGTGGTGGCCAGCAGCAGCACCGCGGCCCCGCCGGCCAGCGCGTGCCCGACGAGCGCCCCGCCGCGGGCGGCGGCGTCGGGTGCCCAGCCGATGCCGGAGCCGGAGACCTGCACGACGGCGGTGACGGCGCCCAGGACGACGAAGGCCAGTGGCAGCCGGACGGCGCGGCCGAACACCCGGGCCGGCACCCGCGCCGGGCCCAGCGCCAGCACGACGGCCGCCAGCCCGACCAGCAGCGACCCTGGCCAGACCGGCAGCACGAGCGCGCAGACGACGAGGCCGACCGACAGCAGCACCTTGTCCCCGACGGCGCGCGGGCGCCAGGCCGAGGCCCAGGCCGCGTCGTCGATGGCCAGGCCGGTCACGGGGTGACGTCGTCCCGGGTGCCCGTGGCGGCCGCGACGGCCTCCCGCTGCGCGCGCCGGCCGCGGAGCCGGCCCAGCACGTAACCCAGCACGCCACCGCCGATGGCGGCCTGCAACGCGAAGAGCCCGGACTCGATCTCGGTGGAACCGGGGGAGAAGACGTGGTCGAACCAGGGCACGTAGTCCGGGTTCGACTGCTCGATCGCCTCGGTGGCCAGGCTGTCGGTGCCCGCGTAGTCGCTGGGGGCGCCCAGCAGCAGCGGCAGGGCGAACAGCGCGACCACGCCGAGCACCAGGGCCAGTGTCACCCAGCGGCGGCGGGTCATCGGGTCGACTCGCCGTCGGTCGAGGTGGTTGGGGTCGGGGCCAGGGGTCGGGGTCGGGGTCGGGGTCGGGTCGTCGTCCTCGTCGACCGGCCGTCGCTCCAGGACCCCCAGGCGCTCCAGCTCCGGGCGGGCGTTGACCGTCAGCGCCCGGAACAGCAGCACGCCGAGCAGGCCCTCGGCGATGGCCAGCGGCACCTGGGTGACGGCGAAGACGCCGAGGAACTTCACCGCGGCACCGGCGAAGCCCGAGGAGGCGTCCGGGAAGGCCAGCGCCAGCTGCAGCGACGTCGTCACGTAGGTCGCCAGGTCCGCGACCGCCATGCCGGCGAACACCCCGACGAGCAGGTTCCCCGACGCCTTCCGGGCCAGCCGGTAGGCGCCGTACCCGGCCCACGGGCCGACGATGGCCATGGAGAAGGCGTTCGCGCCCAGCGTGGTGAGCCCGCCGTGGGCCAGCAGCAGCGCTTGGAACAGCAGGACCACCGTGCCCAGCAGGGCCATCACCGGTGGCCGGAAGAGGATCGCGCCCACCCCGGTGCCGGTCGGGTGCGAGGAGGACCCGGTCACCGAGGGCAGCTTGATGGCGCTCAGCACGAACGTGAACGCCCCGGCAGCGCCCAGCAGCAGCGTGGACTCGGGGTTCTCCCGGACCTCCTTCACCACCGCCCGCGCCCCGTGGACGACGAAGGGCGCCGCGGCGATGGTCCAGCCGATCGCGTGGGCGGGGGGCAGGAAACCCTCAGCGATGTGCACGGGCCACCTCCTGGACGCGGGCGGCGGCAGCGACGAAGCGGGTGGCCATGGTCGGCGAGCCGGCCCAGTTCAGGTGCAGGTAGGAGGCGTGCACCGAGCCCTGCACGAAGCCCTCGGGGCCGTCGGCGTTCCACTGCCAGGCCGGGGTGGCACCCGCGCCGGGGTCGGTGCGGGTGCGGTGGAACTCGTGCCCACGGACCCGGGTGCCGGCCGCGGCCAGCACGCTGTCGGTCAGCGCCACCGCCGAGCGGTAGCCCAGCGTGAGCCGGGGGTGCATGGCCGCGCCGGCGTCCAGCACGCCGCACATCGGCTCGCCGTCCAGCTCGCGGGCCAGGTAGAGCAGCCCGGCGCACTCGGCGGCGATCGGGGCGCCGGCGGAGGCCAGCGCGGAGATCGCCGTCCGCAGGCCGACGTTGGCCGCCAGCGCGGAGGCGTGCACCTCGGGGAAGCCGCCGCCCACGACCAGGCCGCAGGTGCCCGGCGGGAGGTCGTCGTCCCGGAGCGGGTCGACGACGACCACCTCGGCACCGGCCGCGCTGAGCAGCTCGGCGGTCTCGGCGTAGCCGAAGGTGAACGCCGGGCCCCCGGCGACGGCGACGACGGGGCGGCCCTCGGTGCGGACCACCTCGGCGGCCGGGTCCCAGGGGGCGGCGTCGAGGTCCGGGGCGGTGGCGGCCAGCCGGAGGACGGCGTCCAGGTCGACGCTGGACTCCACCACCGCACCCAGCGCGCGCACCGTGTTGATCGCCTCGGCACTCCGCTCGGCGGCGGGCACCAGGCCCAGGTGCCGGGACGGCGTCTGCAGCGCCTCGATCCGCCGGACCGCACCCAGCACCGGCACCCCGGCGGAGCCCAGGGCCTCGCGCAGGATCGCCTCGTGCCGGTCGGAGCCGACCCGGTTGAGCACCACGCCGCCCAGCCGGACGGTGGGGTCGAAGGTGGCGAAGCCGTGCACGACGGCGGCGACGCTGCGGGCCTGCGCGCTGGCGTCCACGACCAGCACGACCGGGGCCTGCAGCTGGGCCGCGACCTGCGCGGTCGACCCGTAGCCGGGCTCGACCGAGGGGTGGCTGGCGCCGTCGAACAGGCCCATCACGCCCTCGACGACGGCGACGTCGGCCGGGGTCGGGTGGGTCGCCCCGCGCAGGAACAACGGCACGATCCGGTCCCCGCCGACCAGCCAGTTGTCCAGGTTGCGGCCCGGGCGGCCGGCGGCCAGACCGTGGTAGCCCGGGTCGATGTAGTCGGGGCCGACCTTGTGCGGGGAGACGGTGAGCCCGCGGGCGGTGAACGCGGCGATCAGCCCGGTGGCGATCGACGTCTTGCCCGAGGACGACGACGGCGCCCCCAGCACGATGCGCGGGATGCGGGTGCTGGGCATGGGATCCCTTGCATATCGCGGGGGCTCTGCGCCGTATGCGTGGGATCCCATGCCGGGGCGGCCGGTCACCACTCGATCCCCCGCTGGCCCTTCTGGCCGGCGTCCATCGGGTGCTTGACCTTGGTCATCTCCACGACCAGGTCGGCGGCCTCGACGAGCGCCGGGTGCGCGGTGCGCCCGGTGATGACGACGTGCTGGTTGCCCGGCCGGGCGCGCATCGTCTCCACGACGTCCTCGACGTCGACCCAGCCCCACTTCATCGGGTAGGTGAACTCGTCGAGCACGTAGAACCGGTGCGCCTCGGCGGCCAGGTCGCGCTTGATCTGCGCCCAGCCCTCGGCGGCGTCGGCGGCGTGGTCGGTCTCCGACCCGGCGCGGCGCGACCAGGACCAGCCCGAGCCCATCTTGTGCCAGACCACCGGGCCGCCCTGGCCGGTCTGGGTGTGCACCTCGCCCAGGGCGGTCAGCGCGTTCTCCTCGCCGACCTTCCACTTGGCGCTCTTGACGAACTGGTAGACCGCGATCGACCAGCCCTGGTTCCACGCCCGCATCGCCATCCCGAACGCGGCGGTGGACTTGCCCTTCATCTCCCCGGTGTGCACCGCCAGCAGCGGCCGGTTGCGGCGCTGCCGGGTGGTGAGCCCGTCGACGGGGACCGCCGTGACCTGTCCCTGGGGCATCTCAGGCAGCCGCCTTCACGGTGGAGACGAGTTGCTGGGCGCCCAGTTCCTCCAGGTGCAGCGTCTGCGCGCCCAGGTGGGCGCCCAGGGTCTGCGCGAGGCCGAGCCGCACGTACCCGGACTCGCAGTCGACGACGACGCCGGCGGTGCCGGCCGCCTGCAGCAGGCCGGCCGCGCGGTGAGCCTGGCGCAGGTGGTCGGTGCCGCGCTCGCCGGTGGCCCGGCCGTCGGTGACCACGACCAGCAGCGGACGGCGGCGCGGGTCGCGGACCCGCTCGACCCGCAGCGTCTCGTGCGCCCGCAGCAGCCCGGCGGCGATCGGGGACCGCCCGCCCGTGGGCAGGTCGGTCAGTCGCGCCGCCGCGGCCTCCACCGACCAGGTCGGGGGCAGCGCGAGGACGGCGTCGGCTCCGCGGAAGGTGATCAGCCCGACCTTGTCCCGGCGCTGGTAGGCGTCGGTCAGCAGCGACAGGACGGCGCCCTTCACCGCGGCCATCCGGGTGCGCGAGCCCATCGAGCCCGACGCGTCGACGACGAAGAGGACCAGGTTGCCCTCGCGGCCCTCCAGGTCGGCCTGCCGCAGGTCCTCCCGGGCCAGCCGCAGACCGGGGCCCGAGCGCCCGCGGGCCAGCTGGTGCGGGGCCGCGGCGAGCACGGTGTCGACCAGGTGCAGTCGGGTCACGGTGCCCTCGGGACGGCGTGAGCCGACCACCCGGCCGCGCTCGCTGCGGGCCTTGGACCGGCGTCCGGCGACGCCGTCGCCGATGCCGGGGACCTCCAGGCGGCGGGCCCGGAACGCCTCGCCGGGTGCGACGGCGGGCTGCTCGGGGGCCGGCGCGGCCTCGGCGCGCGGGGCGTCGGGGTCGGCGGCGTCCCCGCGGGGGGCGGTCGTCGGCTGCTGGTCGCCGCCGGGACCTCCCTCGGCAGGGCCCGCCTGCTCGTCGGGACCGGCACCGTCACCGGCGCCCTGCTCGGGCGTCCCGCCGTCATCCGGGCTGCCGTCAGCCGGGCCGCCCTCACCCTCGGGGGGTGTGTCCTCGGGGTCGGGTTCGGGCTCGTCGGGGCGGGCGTCGTCCAGCGCCTGCTCCAGGGTGTCCTCGTCCAGGCCGGGGGCGTCGAAGGGGTTGCGGCGACGGCGGTGCGGGAGGGCGAGGCGGGCGGCGACCCGGACGTCGTCCTCGGTGACCTCGGTGCGGCCCGACCAGGCGGCGTGCGCGATGGCGGCGCGGGCGGTGACGATGTCCGCGCGCAGCCCGTCGACGCCGAAGGCGGCGCAGACCGCGGTGACCTGGGAGAGCGCGCCGTCGCCGAGGACGACGCGGGGGAGCAGCTCGCGGGCGGCGGCGATCCGGTCGGCGAGCGCGGTCTCCTCGCCGGCCCAGCGGGCGGAGAACCCGTCCGGGTCGGCGTCGGCGGCGAACCGGCGGCGGACCACCTCGGCGCGCAGGCCCGGCTCGCGCGGGGCGGCGACCTCGACGGTGAGCCCGAAGCGGTCCAGCAGCTGGGGCCGGAGCTCGCCCTCCTCGGGGTTCATGGTGCCGACCAGCAGGAACCGGGCGGCGTGCTGCACCGAGACGCCCTCCCGCTCGACGTAGGCCCGGCCCAGCGCGGCGGCGTCCAGCAGCAGGTCGACGAGGTGGTCGTGCAGCAGGTTGACCTCGTCGACGTAGAGCACGCCGCGGTGTGCGGCGGCCAGCAGGCCGGGCTCGAAGCTCTTCACGCCCTCGGTGAGCGCGCGCTCGATGTCCAGCGAGCCGACCAGCCGGTCCTCCGAGGCGCCGACCGGCAGCTCGACCAGGCGCGCCGCACGGGTGGCGGCGGGGGAGTCGGTGGGGTGCGGGCCGTCGGGGCAGGCAGGGTCCGGGGCGGCCGGGTCGCAGCCGAACCGGCAACCGGCGACGACGGCGACCGGGGGCAGCACGGCCGCCAGGGCGCGCACGGCGGTCGACTTGGCCGTGCCCTTCTCCCCGCGGACGAGCACGCCGCCGACCGCCGGGGAGACGGCGTTGAGCAGCAGGGCCAGCCGCATGTCGTCCATCCCGACGACAGCGCTGAACGGGTACACCACAGGTGCGTCCTCTCCCCGGGTGTCCACGCCCGGAGGTGGCAGGAAGCGACGGCGGGAGTTCCTGACTGACCGTCCCCGGGAGCGGGGGCGGATCACAGTGGCGGGACCGCGCCGGGTTCACACCGGCTTCCTCCACTGCCGTCGCAGTTCGGAGCCCATCAGACCACGCGCCACCACGTCGGCGACAGCCCCCGTCACTTGACGGATCGGAAAGCGACCAGGCAGACTTTCCGACATGGAAAGTGACGAGGTGTCGAGGGACCGTGCGGCGGCCGACCTGGCAGCCCTGCAGACCGGACGGACGGCGATGGCCGACCGGCTCCGCCAACCCGGCTGGTACGACCCGGCGCTCGGCATCCTGGTCGCGGCGCTGCTGTCCACGTACTCCTTCGCCTACCCGTGGCTGACGCTCGCGGCGCTGCCCGTGTTCGGCGCCGCCGTCGCGCTGCTCGTCGCCGGGTACCGGAGGCACACCGGGCTGTGGGTCAACGGCTTCAACGGCGGCCCGTCGACCAAGCCGGTGGTCCGGGCCTGGGGTGCGGCGTGCCTGGTCGTGTTCGCGATCGGACTGCTGGCCGAGTTCGCCCTCGACGTCCGCTACGCGATGGTCGTGGCCGGCGTCGTCCTCGGGGTCGCCGCTGCCCTCGTCAGCCGCCGCTGGACGACGGTCTACCAGCGCGAGCTGCGGGGCGAGCTGTGACCGCGGACCGGGACCGGGCGGCCGCCGACCTCGCCGCCCTCGACGCCGACCGGGCCGCGCTCGCCGAACGGGTGGTGCCGCCACCCTGGTTCGGGCCCGCGCTCGGGCTGCTGCTGTTCGCCTTCATCTCCTCGAACGCGCTGGACTCCCCCTGGGTGACCGCACCGGCCGTGCTGCTGTTCGGGCTGGGCACCGGGCTGCTGGTCGCGGTCTACCGGCGGTCCACCGGCGTCTGGGTGCACACCCCGCCGCGGGTGCTGGCGGGCTGGGCGGTCCTCGTCGTCGCCGTGCTGGTGCCGGCGTACCTGCTGGGCGACGAGCGACCGTGGGTGTTCGTCGTCGCCGGCGCGGTGCTGGGCGTGGCGGTCGCGGTCCTGTCCGCCCGGTGGACCCGCGCGTGGCAGCGCGAGCTGCGGGAGGGCGTGTGACGACCGTCGAGCCGCGCTTCGACCAGGTGGTGCACGCCCCACCCCGGCTGCAGGTCTGCGGCCTGCTCGCCGCGGTCGACTCGATGGACTTCGCCGCCGTCCGGGACGCCGTGGGGGTCAGCGACTCGGTGCTGTCCAAGCACGTCAAGCAGCTCGAGGAGGCCGGCTACGTCCGGGTCCGCAAGGCCACCGTGGCGTCCCGGCAGCGCACCAGCCTGGAGCTCACCCGCCCCGGCCGGACGGCGTTCACCGCCCACGTCGCCGAGCTGCGGCGGATCACCGGGGGCTGATCCCGCCCAGCCGGGCCACGGTGGTGTCGGACGGCACTCCCGGGCGCGGGGGCCGACGGCCCCCGCGCGGGCAGAGTGGGGGCGTGGACCGGGGGAGGGGCGCGACGCTGCTGGACTGGGCGGCCGTCCTCGCCGTCGCGCTCGGGCTGGCCGCGGTCCTGGAGCTGCTGTCGGTGCCCTCGGCGACGCTGTTCGCCGGCCTGGCCACCGGGCTCGCCCGGGCGTTGCTGGTCCGCCGGCGGCTCGCGCTGCCCAGGCACTCGATGACCGGGGCGCAGGCCGTCATCGGTGTCTCGATCGGCGCGCTGGTCTCGGTCTCCACGCTGCGCACCATCGCCGCGGACTGGCTGCCGGTCCTGCTGGTCACCGTCGGCACGCTGCTGATCAGCCTGGTGGCCGGCCAGGTGATGGCCCTGCAGCGTGGGGTCAGCCGGGTCACCGGCGCCTTCTCGATGATCGCCGGCGGCGCCTCCGGGATCACCGTGATGGCCCGCGAGCTGGGCGCCGACGAGCGGATGGTCGCGGTGCTGCAGTACCTGCGGGTGCTGCTGATCGTCGTCGCCATGCCGGTGGTCGCGGCCGTGGCCTTCGGTGCCTCAGGTGCCGACGCCGGCCCGGCCGCGGCCGAGGGACCCGGTCCCTGGGCCGGGCTGCTCCTCACCGTCGTCTGCATCGCGGTCGGCATCCCGCTGGGCCGGCTGACCCGGGTCCCGGTCGCCTCGCTGCTGGGCCCGATGCTGGTCGCGGCCACCCTGGACCTGACCGGTCTCTCCCGCGGCGCCGACGTGCCCGCCGTCCTGGAGGGCGCCGGGTTCCTGGTCATCGGCCTGCAGGTCGGGCTGTCCTTCACCCGGGACAGCCTGCGGGTGGTCGGCCGCGCGCTCCCGCTGGCCCTGGCGATCATCGTCGCCGTCGTGCTGGCCTGCGCGGGGCTGGGCTGGGCGCTGACCGCCACCGCCGACGTCGACCCGCTCACCGCCTACCTGGCGACGACGCCCGGCGGCCTCTACGCCGTCCTGGCCACCGCCAGCGACAGCGGCGCCGACGCCACGTTCGTGCTCGCCGTCCAGGTGCTGCGGCTGTTCGTCATGCTGCTGACCGCGCCGCTGGTCTCCCGGCTGCTGCTGCGCGGGCACCGCGGCGACTGAGCCCGGCCCGGCCGGGTAGCCCGGGAGCGACCACCGGCGGGTCCAGCCCCGACCCCGGGCCGGCGGTCGACCCCCGGGAGCACCCGTGTCCGCCGACCCCCGCTCGTCACCCACCGGCCGCTCGCTGGGCGGTGGGCTGCTCGTCGGGGTCGGCCTGGCCGCCACGGTCGACGAGGTCGTGTTCCACCAGCTGCTGCACTGGCACCACTTCTACGACCGCGCGTCCAGCGCCGCCGGACTGGTCTCCGACGGCGTCTTCCACGCCTTCGGCACCGTCGCGCTCGTCGCCGGGGTCTTCCTGCTGGCCGACCTGCGCCGCCGTGGGGACGTCGTCCGGGTGCGGGCCTGGGCCGGGGTGCTGCTGGGCTCGGGGGTGTTCCAGGTCTACGACGGGCTCGTCCAGCACAAGGCGCTGGGCCTGCACCAGATCCGCTACGGCGTCGAGCTGCTGCCCTACGACCTGGTGTGGAACGGCACCGGCGCGCTGCTGGCCGTCGTCGGTGCGGCCCTGCTGCTGCGTCGGCCCGCGCGGTCCCCGGCGGCCCGGTGACGGTCGTCGTCCTCGCCGGCGTCGTGCTCGCGGTCGTGGGCTACGGGGCCGGGGTGCTCCGGCTGACCCGGAGCGGCGTGGACTGGCCCGCCGGCCGGGTGCTGGCCCTCGTGCTCGGGGGCGCGCTGGTGGTCGTCGGGTCGCTCCCGGCCCTCACCGGCCACGGGCCGCCCACCCGGGCCGCCGTGGTCGGTCACCTGCTGGCCACGATGGCCGGGCCGCTGCTCGTCGCCCTCGGGGCGCCGGTGACGCTGGCCCTGCGGGCGCTGCCCCGCCGTCCGGCCCGGGGCGTGCTCGCGGCCCTGCACACCGCACCGGCGCGGCTGCTGGTGCGGGCACCGGTCGTCACCGTGCTCGTCGCGGCCTCGGTCGCCGCGGCCTGGCTGGCCCCGGTGCCCCACGGCCTGCACGGGCTGCTGCACCTGCACATGGTGCTCGGGGGTGTGCTGCTGGCCGTCGTCGTCACCGGGGTCGACCCGGTGCGCCGGGACCTGTCCACGCCGGCCCGGCTCGTGGTCGTGGTGGTCACCGGCGCCGCGCACGACGTGGTGGCCCGGCTGGCGTGGGCCCGGGCGCCGCTGGGGTCCACCGGGGACGAGGCGCGGGCGGCCGCGGAGCTGCTGGCCACCGGCGGTCACCTGCTGGACGCCGCGCTCGCCCTGGTCGTGGTCAGCGCCTGGTACCGGCGGGCCGGGCGGCGGCTGGCCGCCGCGGAGCGCCGCCGGGCTGCGTCACCAGCCCAGGACGCGGCGGGCCTCGGTGGCGACCGTGTCGAAGCGCCGGCGGTCCAGGGTGGCGCCCTCCCGGCGGACGTCGTCAGGGCCGATCCGCAGCACCCGGTCCAGCCGCACCTCGCTGGGCCGGCCCTGCCGGTCCCAGCCGCCGGTCCCGACGTCGAGCCAGTGCCGGCCGTGCCGGGCCTCGTCGGCGGCGTCCCGGTCGTGGTCCTTGCTGGTCAGCATGAGCCCGAGCAGGTCCGACCCGGTCCGGCCCACGACGAGCACCGGGCGGTCCTTGCCCCGGCCGTCGCCCTCCTCGTAGGGGACCCACGCCCAGACGACCTCGCCCGGGTCGGGCCGGCCGTCGTCGCGGGGGGCGTAGGCGATCTCGCCGCGGCCGGTGAAGTCGCCGGCGCCGCGCGCGGCCGGGCGGGCCAGGTCGGCGTCGCTGGGCCGGTCCCGCAGGGTGGCCCGGGGGCGGTCGGCGGAGGGGCCCGGGGCCCGGCCGGGGCGCGCGGAGGACCGCCGGCGCAGCTCCGCCCCGCCCTCGCGGACCAGGGTGCGGACGACGCGGTCGAGCACGGACTTCCAGCCAGACGCCATGCCCGACGACGCTAGGGGACGACGGGGGTGGGCGCGCCCCGGGGATCCGTCACGAGATCGTCCGGGACGGTCACGGCGCGCCACCGCGACACGCCGTCCGACGTGGGACTCGCGGGGTCGGTGTGACCCGATGGGACGAACCGGTCACACCCGTGGTTGACCGTGCCCCGAACGGGTCATCTACTGGCCCAGGGCCACACACCACCCGGCCACGGTGGCGGGGCCCGTTCGGGGAAGAGGCACCATGACCACCGCAGAACCGGTCCGCCCGGCAGTCACCACCGGGGTGTTCGGCACCAGTCGCGTGCAGGCCAGCGTCCTCGCCAGCTTCCAGCTCGTCGAGGACGCCCGCTACCGGACCCCCGACCACGTCCGCAAGCGCCAGCGGGCCCGCTTCCGTGCCGAGCAGGCGGTGGCCGCCCGCCTGGTGGCCCGCGAGTTCGAGCGCGAGTGACCCCCGACGGTCCTCGGGCAGCGGACCCGGCGGAGCGCCCGTAGCCTCTGCGCGTGCCGATCAGCTCGCCCGAGGGCAAGGACTGGACCCGCTCGAAGATCCGCGACCTCGCACCCGAGTCGCTGCTGGACGTCGGGGCGGGGGCGGGCACGTACGCCAAGCTGCTGGCCGACGACCGCCCGGCCCGGCTGACCGCGCTGGAGGTCTTCGAGCCCTACGTGGAGAAGTACGCGCTGCGCGAGCTCTACGACGAGGTGCTGCTGGGCGATGCCCGGACCACGCCGCTGCCCGCGGCCGACGTCGTCGTCCTGGGTGACGTCGCCGAGCACATGACGGTCGAGGAGGCCCAGGACCTGTGGGCCCGGGCCGGCGAAGCCGCCGGGCGGGCGGTCTACATGTCGATCCCGATCGTGCACTACCCGCAGGGCGAGCTGGAGCACAACCACCACGAGGTGCACGTGGTCGACGACTGGGACCACGACAAGGTCATGGCCGCGTTCCCCGGCATCACCGACTCCTTCCGCGGCGAGGTCGTCGGGGTCTACGAGCGCCGCACCGACTGAGCGGAGTGCCACGGCGCAGGTTCCCCGCGCCCTGGCACTCCACTCAGAGCTCCAGGGCGAGCTCGGCGCGCATCTCGGAGTCGGCCTGGTCGGGGGACACCCCGCGGGTGTGCTCCCGCCACACCTGGCCCATGGGCGGGAAGACCGAGCGGTGCACCTGGGCGCCCGGATCCCACAGCCTGGAGCGCATGACCGCCTTCGCGCAGTGGAAGTAGGCCCGCTCGACGTCCATCACCAGGACCGACAGCGGCTGCTTGCCGAACTCGGTCAGGTCGGCGACCACCTCGCCGGCCGGGACCAGCCGGCAGCGGCCGTAGACCCGCAGCGTCTCCTCGATGCCGGGCACGAAGAACATCAGCGCCGCGCGCGGGTTGGCCGCCAGGTTCCGCAGGCTGTCGACCCGGTTGTTGCCCTGCCGGTCGGGCAGCAGCAGGGTCTTCTCGTCCAGCACCCGCACGAAGCCGGGCCCGCCGCCGCGCGGGGAGACGTCGGGGAAGCCCTCGGCGTCCACCGTCCCCAGCGTCGCGAAGGGCGACAGCTCGATGAAGCGGGCGCAGTGGTGGTCGACGCGGTCGATCACCTTCTCCACCGCACGGGCCGACGCGTCCGGGTAGTCGTCCACCACTGAGTCGCTCACGCGGGTCACCATCCCATCTCGAGGTCACGACCGGGTTGCCCCCGGTGCCCGGTGTCACACGCCTACGGTCGGGTCCCGTGGCAGTCACCTGGAGCGCGCCGGTCCGGTACAGCGAGTGCGACGACCAGCGGGTGGTCTTCAACGCCAACTACCTGGTCTGGGCCGACGAGGCCTCCAACGCCTGGTGGCCCTCGGTGGGCCTGACCTGGGACCCCGACGGCGTGGCCGGCGTCCAGCCCCTGGTCAAGGCCACCGCGCTGGAGTGGTCCTCCAGCGCCCGCTGGGGCGACACTGTCGACGTGGCCTGCGAGCTGGACGCGCTGGGCCGCACCAGCCTGACGCTGCGCTTCACCGTCTCGGTGGGTGACCGGCTGTGCTGCGTGGTGCGCTCGACCTACGTCGCCACCCTGGACGGCGTGTCCGTGCCCTGGCCGGACCGGGTGCGGTCGGCCGTCACAGCCGGCTGAGGGTCTCCGGGTCCGGCTCGCCGCGGTACCACTGCTCCAGCACCCGGCCGAACAGCGGCTCGTCGGGGTCGGCCCGGGCGAAGAGCGTCATCGACGAGCGGAGCTTCACGTCGTCCGGGGGGCCCATGACCTGGAGCGCCGACCGGTCGGCGTGCGCGGTGAGCAGCTCGGTGCACTCCCGCAGCCGGGGCCCCAGCACCGGGTGGGCCAGGTACTCGTGGGCCTCCGCCAGCCCGGTCAGGGCGTAGCGCTGCGCCATCGCCGAGCGGCCCAGCCCGGCGACCTGCGGGAAGACGAACCACATCCAGTGGGTCCGCTTGGCACCGGCACGCAGCTGCGTGAGGACGTCGTCCCACAGCGGGTCCTGCGCGGCCACGAAGAGGTCAGCGTCCAACGGGGGCTCCCGGGGGCAGCAGGGGGAGACCGGCCGGCGGGCCGGACTCGATGAGGCGCCACAGGGCATCGGTGTCGGCGTGGTCGGCGACCAGGTCGCCCAGGGCGTCGAGCCGGGCCTCCCGGACGGCGGCGAAGTCGGTGTCGGTGGCGACGACGAACCGGCGGCCGGTGAGCGCGGCCACCTCGGTGAGGAAGGCCCGCCGGAAGCCGTCGCTCTCCAGCGCGCCGTGCCAGGTGGTGCCGAAGACGGCGCCGACCCGGGTGCCGTCCAGGAACGGCTCGCCGCCGTCGACGCTCACCACGCCGTGGTGGATCTCGTAGGCCGCGACGGGTTCGCCGCGCCAGGACCCGACCGGGCGGCCCAGCGTCTTCTCCCGGGCGAAGACGACGTCGGTGGGCAGCAGCCCCAGTCCGGCGACCTCCCCGGAGCGGGACTCGACGTCGTCGCGGATCGTGCGTGCCAGCATCTGGTGCCCACCGCAGACGCCCAGCACCGGCGCCCCGGCCGCGGCCCGCCGGGCGATCGCGGCGTCCAGTCCGCGCTCGCGCAGCCAGCCCAGGTCCGACACCGTCGAGCGGGTGCCGGGCAGGACGACGAGGTCGGCGTCGGCGAGCTCCTCGGGGCGGGTGGCGTAGCGGACCAGCACGCCGGGCTCGGCGGCCAGGGCGTCCAGGTCGGTGAAGTTCGACAGCCGGGGCAGCTTGACCACCGACACCCGCAGCACGTCCTCGCCCAGCGGTGGCAGCGCGGGGCCGCGGTCACCGGTGAGGTCCAGGGAGTCCTCGACGTCCAGCCACAGGCCCGGCAGCCAGGGCAGCACGCCCAGGGTGGGGCGGCCGGTGAGCTCGCGCAGGGTGTCCAGGCCCGGGGCCAGCAGCCGGACGTCGCCGCGGAACTTGTTGACCAGGAACCCGGCCACCAGCGCCTGGTCGGCCGGCGGCATCAGCGCGACCGTGCCGTAGAGGGCGGGGAACAGCCCGCCCCGGTCGATGTCGCCGACGACGACCACGGGCAGCCCGGCCGCCGTCGCCAGGCCCATGTTGGCGATGTCGGTGTCGCGCAGGTTGATCTCGGTGGGCGACCCGGCACCCTCGCAGACCACCACGTCGAACCGGGCCCGGAGCTGCGCCAGGCTGGCCAGCACCTGCTCGAAGAGCTGGGCCTTGAGACCGCGGTAGCTCATCGCCGTCACGTCGGTGACCGCCCGGCCCAGCACGACGACCTGGCTGCTCAGCTCACCTCCCGGCTTGAGCAGCACCGGGTTCATCGCCGCCTCGGGCTCGACCCGGGCGGCCGCGGCCTGGAACACCTGCGCCCGGCCGATCTCCGCGCCGTCGGTGGTGACCATCGAGTTGTTGCTCATGTTCTGCGCCTTGAACGGCGCCACGGACACGCCCTGGCGCACCAGCCACCGGCAGATCCCGGCGGTGACGACGGACTTGCCGGCGTCCGACGTCGTCCCCGCGACCAGCAGCGCGCCGCTCACCAGCCGGACTTCTCCTGGCCCGAGAGCTCCGCGATGCCCTCCATGACCCGGTCGGTGACGACCCGGCGGGCCCGGCCGTTGCCGGCCAGGCCGCGCTGCTCGGGGAAGGTGATCGGCTCGCCGAAGGTGATCGTCACCTTGTGCGGGCGGGGGTAGCGGGCTCCGATGGGCTGCACCTGGTCGGTGCCGTGCACGGCGACCGGGACGACGGGGCAGTCCGCGGTGAGCGCCAGCCAGGCCACCCCGGTCTTGCCACGGGCGAGCTTCCCGTCGCGGGAGCGGGTGCCCTCGGGGTAGATGCCGAACGCCTCCCCGTCCTGCAGCGCGTGCAGGACGGTGTCCAGCGCGGCCTGGGCAGCGCGGTGGGTCTGCCGCTCGACCGGTCGGGCGCCCAGCGCGGTGAAGACGGTCTTGGACAGCCAGCCCTTCACCCCGGTGCCGGTGAAGTACTCGGCCTTGGCCAGGTAGCCCACCTTGCGGGGGGCCATGAGCGGGATGGCGATGCTGTCGATGAAGGACAGGTGGTTGCTGGCCAGCAGCAGCGGACCGGTCAGCGGCATCCGCTCGCGGCCGACCACGGTGGGCCGGCAGGTGAGGATGAACAGCGGCCTCAGCACGAAGCGGGCGATGAGGTAGAACACCCGGCACTCCCTCCATCGCGTCCCCGACCACGACGTCCGGGCGACCGGGGCATCATCCCCGACGCTCCCGGCCGCCCCCCGCCCCGGCCCGTCGGCCGGCCGGCGCTCAGGCCGCCGGGGGGTGCGGCAGGCGGCGCCGCGCGACGGCCGGCAGCCCGGCGTGCGCGCCGGGACGCTGGAGCCGCCACCGTCGTCGCACCTCGACCGGGCACCAGGCCAGCTGGAGCCCCAGCAGGTCGCGGACCGGGTCGACGGTCTCGCCGTCGGCGAGCAGGGTCACCCGGGGCCCGGCCGGCCGGGACAGCACGACGGCCCGCAGGGCGGCCCGCGCGTCGTCGTCGCCCAGGCGGAGCCGGGACAGGTCCACGTGCAGCTCCGCCCCCGGCGTGCCCAGCGCGGTCCCGAGCAGTCGGGTCAGGGCCGGGCCGCCGCCGGGACCGACCCGGCCGCTGACGGTCACCCGGGCCGGGGTCCGGTCCCGGTCGACCACGACCGTCAGGGCCGGCGCCGGGACCGGGGTGCGCCGCGGACAGGTGGCCGTGGGCGCCGTCCGGCTCGGGGCGTGCGCCCGGCAGCTGGTCACGGCCGGGTCGGCGCCGAGGGCGGGCAGGCGTCCCGGAGGATCTGCCGCACGTCCTCGGGCAGCTGCCCGTCACCCGACGCCGAACCGACGACCAGCCCGGCCACCTCACGGACCTTGCGGTGCGTGTGGTTGGACAGGTGGCCCAGCAGCTCGAAGGCGACCTGGTCGCTGCAGCCCACGAGCACCATGAGCACGCCCTTGGCCTGCTCGATGACGGCCCGGCTGGCCATCGCGGTGCGCAGCTGCTCGACCTCGCGCCGCAGGGCGGCCTCGCGGTCGTCGTCGGGGGCCGTCTGGGTGCGGTCCTCGGTCACGTCGACGACGAGGCCGGTGACCGCGGGGTACCCGCCGTCGGCGGCCGCGCTGCCCGGACCGCCGGTGACGGTGGTGGCGCAGACCCTGCCGTCCCCGCGCAGGAACCGGACGTCGACGGCGAAGGTCCGGCCCTCCAGCGCGGCCGCCTCCAGGGCGGCCCGCAGGCGGGGCCGGTCGTCGGCGTGCACGTGCGGCAGACGCAGGCCGGCGAGCGTCCCCCGGCGTCCCGACCGGCTCTCGGCGAGCGCGGTGCGGGGCAGGGCGAGCATGGACAGCAGGCCGGCGGAGTACCACCAGGAGCCCGAGCCGGGCTGCCAGGTCCACTCGCCGACCGGGGTCTGCAGGGAGGTGGGACCCGCGTGTGCGCCTGCACGCGCGGGCCCGTCGGGCAGGGGGGAGGCGACCACCCGGGGCCCGGGGACGGCCGGGTGCTCGGTGGTGGTGGCGGCGGTGTGGGAGGAGACGGCTGAGCTCACGGCGGTTCCCGGTGTTTCCAGCGCACCGACCTGGGGTCGGGGGTCCCCCGCCGTCCTCTCGACGAGGGCACCGTCGGCTCCAGGCCGACCGCATCCGATGCACAGAACCTACCGATCCGGAACGCTCCCTGCACGCTGTCGGGGAGGCTGTTCTCGACGCCGCAGGTCAGACGACCGTCGCGGCAGGTACGGGCCGGGGGACCGGTCGACCGCGCAGCTGCCCGTCCAGCCGCACCAGGACGTCGACCGCCGCCGCCAGCTCCGCGGGCGGCCGGGTGAAGGGCAGCCGCAGGCGGTCGTCGAAGGCCGACCCGGTGCCGAAGACCCGGCCCTCGGCCAGCAGCACCCCGGCCGGCGCCGCGGCCGCGGTGAGCGCGGCGGAGCTCAGCCCGACCGGGAGCCGGGCCCACAGCGACAGCCCGCCGGTGGGCACGGTGACCTGCCAGTCGGGCAGCCGGGCGGCCAGGTCGGCGACCAGCGCGTCGCGCTGCTCGCGCAGCTGGCCCCGGCGGTGGTCGAGCACCTCGTCCAGCCGGCGCACCAGGGTGGTGGCGGCCAGCTGGTCCAGCAGGCCGACCGACAGCTGCCGGTGGCCCAGCACGGTGGACAGCCGGTCGACCAGGGCGGCGTCGGTGCGCAGCCAGCCCACCCGCAGACCGCCCCACACCGACTTGGACAGCGCGCCGACGGTGATGGTCGCGGCGTCCGGCAGCCCGGCGGCGAAGTGCGGGGGCTGCTCGCCCTCGAGCACCAGGTCCGCGGCCACCTCGTCGACGACGGTCAGCACACCCTGCTGCCACAGCGTCGCGGCCAGCCGGCGGCGCCCCGTCGCCGACACCGACGCACCGGTCGGGTTGGCGTGGTCGGGCATCAGGAAGGCCAGGCGCGGCCCGCTCTGCCGGGCGGCCAGCCGGGCCGCCTCGACCAGGGCGTCGGGGTCCTCCACGTCCACCGGCACCGGGACGCAGCGGCCGCCGGCCAGCTCGATCGAGCGGATGGCACCGGGGTAGCTGGGGTGCTCGACCAGCACCCGGTCACCGGTCTCCAGGAGCGTCTCCCAGACCAGCGCCGCGGCGTCGCCGGCACCGGAGGTGACCAGCACCTGGTCCGGGGTGGTCGGCAGGCCCCGCGCGGTGAACCGGTCGGCGAGGGCGGCGCGCAGCTCGGGCAGCCCGCCGGGCACGTAACCGCTGCCCGCGTAGTGCCCGGCCAGGTCGGTGAGCGCCTGGGCGTAGGCCGGGGCCAGCAGCGGCGAGGCCGAGGGCGCCGCGTGCGCCAGGTCCAGCACGCCCGGGGTCTCCCCGGACTGCCAGACCCACTCCGGCCGGTCGTCGGGGAGCTCGGTGACGGTGCCCGACCCGTGCCGGGTGCGGGCGTAGCCCTCCTCGCGCAACGTCCGGTAGGCGCTGGCCACCGTCACCCGGCTGACGGCGAGGGCCGTGGCCAGGTCGCGCTCGGCCGGCAGCCGGCTGCCCACCGGCAGCTCCCCGGTGACCAGCAGCTCGCGCACCCGGCGGGCCAGCGCGGCGTACCGCGGCGGGGGCAGCCGGTCGACGTCGCCGAGCAGGGTGGCCAGCTCGCGGACCGGAGTGGACTCCTCACTGGCGACTGGCATGCAGTCCACCATGCCGCAGTGGACTGTGATCGGTCAACGACGACGGTGCCACTGTCGTCCCATGACCACAGGTGGAGTCCTCGTGCTGCTGTTCCTCCTCGGGTGTGGCGCCCTCGCGCTGGCCACCCTGGTGATCGCCGTCCGCGGTGGCCGGGGCCCGGCCGACCCGCCGGCCAGCCACCTGCGGGTGGACCCGGCCGGGTTCCCGGTGCCGCCCGCGCCACGTGGCGCCCTGCACGGGCGGGGGCCGCGGACGCCGGTGACCGCGCCGGCCCGGCCGTCGTCCCCGGCGGTGCGCGTGGGTGCACCGGCGGTCGCGCGGCACTGACCTGCCCGGCAGCGGGGGATGGGCAACGGCGTCCCCCGCTGCCATCATCGGCGCGTGGGCACCCCGGGAGCGGACGCGCAGGTGCTCACCTGCTCGACCGCCGGGGTGCCCCCGGTCGAGGCGTTCGACCACTGGCGGGACCTCATCTCGGACACGTTCGTCCCGCTGACGGCGACCCCGACGAGCGGCCGGCCCTTCCGCGGCGAGCTGCGGGTGGTCACGCACCCGGCGGTCCAGTTGACCGAGGTCCGTGCCGCCGGGCAGCACGTGCGGCGCACCCGCTCGCTGATCGCCGGCAGCTCCGAGGACTACCTGCTGGCCAGCATCCAGCTCGGCGGGCGGGGCCGGGTCGAGCAGGACGGCCGGACGGCGGAGCTCACGCCCGGGGCGATGAGCTTCTACGACAGCACCCGGCCCTACACGCTGCACTTCGACGACGCCTTCGAGCAACTGGTCGTCCAGCTGCCCCGCCGGCCGCTGCTGGCCGCGGCCGGCATCGGCGACGACGCCGTGCACGTCACCGCGATCGCGCTGCACGCGGAGGGCCCGGGGTCGGTGCTGGCCGGGTTCTTCGCCTCGCTGAGCCTGCTGCACGACCGGGACCCGGTCGGCGCCCGCCAGCTCAGTGCCCACGCCCCGGGGCTGCTGGCCTCCGCGCTGCGGCTGGCCGCCGGGGACCGGCCGGTCGGCGCCGACGGCGCCGCCCTGGACCGGGAGCGCGTGCTCGCCCACCTGCGTGCGCACGCCGCCGACCCGGGCCTGGACGCCGATGCGGTGGCCCGGGCCTGCCACCTGTCCCGGCGGGCGCTGTTCCGGCTCTTCGAGGGCCGGGCGGACTCCTTCGCCGACACCCTGCGGGCCCTGCGGGTCGAGCGTGCCGCGGCCCTGCTGGTCGCCCGGCCCGACCGGTCGGTGGCCGCCGTCGGCACGGCGTGCGGTTTCGCCGGGGAGGCCCAGTTCCACCGCGCGTTCCGGGCCGTCACCGGCCGGACGCCGGCCGAGCACCGGGGTGGCACGCGGCGTCAGTGAGCCGGCCCGCAGGGTGAGTCCCGGCGGGTCCCGGGCGGCGCAGGGTGGGTGAGCCCGCACACACCACCCCAGGGAGCCCCAGATGACCGCACGAGTGGTCCGCGCCGCCGCCGTCCAGGCCGAGCCGAAGTGGCTGGACCTCGACGCCGGCGTCGCCGCGATGATCGACCTGATCGGCGAGGCCGCCGGCAACGGCGCCCAGCTCGTCACCTTCCCGGAGACGTTCATCCCCGGCTACCCCTGGTGGATCTGGCTGGACTCCCCGGCCTGGGGCATGCAGTTCGTCGCCCGCTACGCCGAGGCCTCGATGACCCGGGACGGCGCCGAGATGCAGCGGATCGCCGCCGCGGCCGCGCAGCACCGGGTGCACGTCGTCTTCGGTTTCAGCGAGCGCGCCGGCGGCAGCCTCTACATGTCCCAGGCCTTCATCGACGACGCCGGCCAGGTCATCGCGGTGCGCCGCAAGCTCAAGCCCACCTCCGTCGAGCGCGCGGTGTTCGGCGAGGGCGACGGCAGCGACATCCAGGTGCACGACACCGCGCTGGGCAAGATCGGCGCGCTCAACTGCTGGGAGCACTTCCAGCCGCTCACCAAGTACGCGATGTACTCCCTGGGCGAGCAGATCCACGTCGGCTCGTGGCCCAGCTTCTCGGTCTACCGGGGCGCCGCGCACGCCCTGGGCGCCGCGGTGAACAACGCCGCCAGCCTGACCTACGCGGTCGAGGGCCAGGCGTTCGTGCTGGCGCCCTGCGGCGTCGTCGGGCAGGCGGCCCACGACCTGTTCTGCGACACCGACACCAAGAAGCAGCTGCTGCTGCAGGGCGGCGGGTTCACCCAGGTCTACGGCCCCGAGGGCAGCGTCCTGGCCCAGCCGCTGGACGAGCACGAGGAGGGCATCCTGTACGCGGACCTGGACTTCTCGCTCATCGCGATCGCCAAGTCCGCCGCCGACCCGGTGGGCCACTACTCCCGGCCCGACGTCGTCCGGCTGCTGCTGAACCGCTCGCCGTCACCCGTGGTCGTGGACCGGGCACCGCTCGCGGTGCTCGACGAGCTCCCGACGCCGGCCGAGGTCTGAGCCGGTGGCCACCCCCGACAAGGACGCCTTCTACACCCCGGCGCACCGCCGGGCCCAGGAGCGCGCCGGTGCCCGGCCGTTGGCCGACCGGGTCGTGGACGCGATCGTGCACGACGAGATCGACGACTTCTACGGCGGCTTCATCAGCTCCCGGGACTTCTTCTTCCTCTCCACCGTCGACTCCGAGGGCCGCCCGACCGTGTCCTACAAGGGCGGGGCGCCGGGCGTGGTCGCCGTCGTGGACCCGACGACGATCGCCTTCCCGCACTTCGACGGCAACGGGATGTACCTCTCGGTCGGCAACGCCGAGGACACCGGCAGGATCGGACTGCTCTTCATCGACCTGGAGACGCCCAACCGGATCCGGTTGCAGGCCGACGTCGAGCGGGTGACCGACGACCCGGTCCTGCTGGCCCGCTGGCCCGGGGCGCAGCTGGTCACCGTCGCGCGGGTCGAGACGGTCTTCCACAACTGCGGGCGCTACATCCACCCGCACCAGCGGGTCGCCGACAGCCGCTACGTCCCGGCCGCCGACGGTTCCCAGCCGGTGCCGGCCTGGAAGCGGATCGACGTCGTCCAGGACGTGCTGACCGACGACGACCGCCGAGCGACGACGGCCGAGGGCGGCACGATCACCTTCGAGGACTACGTGGGGAAGCTGCTGGCCGGGAGCTCCTGAGCAGCCGGACGGCGACGGCCAGCGCGGCCGTCGCCGTCCACACGGCCCGGGACAGGGCGACCGCCCGGGCCACGTCGGCGCGCACCGGGGGAGCGCCGTCGCCCATCGTGGGCCGGTGCTCGACGCGGGCGCCGTACACGTTCGTGCCGCCCAGCCGGACGCCCAGCGCCCCGGCCGCGGCGGCCTCGCAGCGACCGGAGTTCGGGCTGGGGTGCGCGGCGCCGTCCCGACGCCAGACCCGCAGCGCCTCGCGGGCCGAGCCGCCGACCAGCGGCGCCACCGCCACGGTCACCGCGGCGGTCAGCCGGGCCGGCACCCAGTTGGCGACGTCGTCCGCGCGGGCGGAGGCCCAGCCGAACCGGGCGTACCGCTCCGACCGGTGGCCGACCATCGCGTCCAGGGTGTTGACCGCCCGGTAGGCCACGAGGCCGGGCAGTCCGGCGACCGCGCCCCAGACCAGCGGGGCGACCGCGGCGTCGGAGGTGTTCTCCGCGACCGACTCGACGGTGGCCCGGACCAGCTCGGCCTCACCCAGCGTCGAGGGGTCCCGCCCCGCCAGGGAGGACAGGTGCGCGCGGGCCGCGGGCAGGTCCCCGGCCTCCAGGTGGCCGGCCATCGTGGTGCCGGCCCGGCCCAGCGAGGTGCCGCCGAGCGCCGCCCAGGTGGCGGCCGCGGTGACCAGCGTGCGGACGACGGGGGCCCGGCGGGTGGCCCGGTCCGCGGCCAGGCCCAGCGCGGCGACCGGTGCCACGCAGGCCAGCCAGTACGCCGACCCCGCCGCCCGGGAGTCCCGCCACAGCCGCGGTTCGAGCGCGGCGGCGGCCTGGCCGAAGCCCGCGACGGGGTGCCGGCGGCGCGGGTCGCCGAGCGCCAGGTCGGCGGCAGCGCCCAGGGCGAGTCCGGCAGCGGTCGGGAGGTCCACGAGGAGCGATGGTGCCAACTACGATCGACCCCCATGCGCTTGCCCGGCCGTTACGACGGCGTCGCCCGGCCGATCGTCACCTACGGCACGAACCCGGTGCTGCACGCACCGTGCACCCCGGTGACCGAGTTCGGCCGGGAGCTGCGGCACCTGCTGCTGGACATGTTCGCCTCCATGGAGGAGGCCGACGGGGTGGGCCTGGCGGCCAACCAGATCGGCGTCGACGCCCGGGTGTTCGTCATCGACTGCCCCGACGCCGCCGGTCAGGACGTCGTCGGCTACGTGGTGAACCCGGTGCTCACCGTGCTGGAGCCGGTCGAGGGCGAGCCGGAGATCGAGCGCACGGAGGAGGGTTGCCTGTCGGTGCCCGGCCCCTACGCCGAGCTGGACCGCGCCTTCCGGGCCCGGGTCGACGGCCTGGACGCCAACGGCAAGCCCACCTCCATCGAGGCCACCGGCATGGCGGCCCGCTGCCTGCAGCACGAGTGCGACCACCTCGACGGCACCGTCTACGTCGACCTGCTGCCCGCCGAGCAGCGCGAGCTGCTGCTCGCCGAGGCCGCCGGGCCCGAGGGCCAGCTGCCCGCGTGAGGGTCGTCGTGGTCGGCCTGGGCGCCGACGGCTGGGACGGGCTCCCGCCCGCCTCCCGCGCCGCGGTGCAGGCCGCCGACGTGCTGGTCGGCAGCGCCCGCCAGCTGGACCTGGTGCCCGGTGACGTCGAGCATCGGCCGTGGCCCTCGCCGATGCTCCCGGCGCTGCCCGGGCTGCTGGACTCCCTCGCCGACCGGGCCGTCGTGGTGCTGGCCTCGGGTGACCCGATGCTCTCCGGCGTGGGCAGCACGCTGGTCCGGCTGCTGGGCGCGGACGCCGTGCGTGTGCTGCCGGCCCCCTCGTCGGTGTCGCTGGCCTGCGCCCGGCTGGGCTGGCCGGTCGAGGACACCGAGGTGCTCACCCTGGTCGGCCGTCCGCTGGAGCTGCTGCACCCCCGCGTCCAGCCCGGCCGCCGGCTGCTGGTGCTCGGCTCGGACGGCGGCACCCCGGCCGCGGTCGCTGCGCTGCTCACCGCCCGTGGCTACGGCCGCTCGACCGTCACCGTGCTGGGCTCCCTGGGTGGTCCGGACGAGTCGGTGAGCACCGGCACCGCCGCCGCCCCGCCGGCCACCACCGACTCGCTCGTGGTCACCGCCGTCGAGTGCCTCGCCGACCCCGGCACCGTGCCGCTGCCCACCACCCCCGGGCTGCCCGACGACGCCTACGAGCACGACGGCCAGCTCACCAAGTCCGAGGTCCGCGCCGTCACCCTGGCCCGGCTCGCCCCCGTCCCCGGCCAGCTGCTCTGGGACGTCGGCGCCGGTGCCGGGTCGATCGGCATCGAGTGGATGCGCAGCCACCCCGCCTGCCGCGCGGTCGCCGTCGAGGCCGCCCCCGAGCGGGCCGAGCGGGCCGGGCGCAACGCCGTGCGGCTCGGGGTCCCGGGGCTGCAGGTCGTCGTCGGCCGGGCGCCGGACGCGCTGGCCGGGCTCGATGCCCCGGACGCCGTCTTCGTCGGCGGGGGCGCCACCACCCCGCTGCTGCTGGACGCCTGCTGGGCCGCGCTGCGCCCCGGCGGGCGGCTGGTGGTCAACGCGGTCACCGTGCAGAGCGAGGCCGTGCTGGCCGAGTGGCACGGCCGCGTCGGCGGCGAGCTGGTCCGGCTCGCCGTCTCCCGCGGCGTGCCCGTCGGCGGCTTCACCGGCTGGAAGGCCGCCATGCCCGTGACCATCTGGAGCTGTACGCGATGACCGTCCACTTCATCGGTGCCGGACCCGGCGCCGCCGATCTCGTCACGCTGCGCGCGGCCCGGCTGATCGCCGCCGCCCCGGTGTGCCTGTACGCCGGCGCCCTGGTGCCCCGCGAGCTGCTGGACACCGCCCCGGCCGGCGCCCGGCTGGTCGACACCGCCGACCTCGACCTGGACCAGATCACCGCCGAGCTGGTCGCCGCGCACGAGGCCGGCCTCGACGTCGCCCGGCTGCACTCCGGTGACCCGTCGGTGTGGTCGGCGATGGCCGAGCAGATGCGCCGGTTGGACGCCGCCGGGGTGCCCTACGACGTCGTCCCCGGGGTGCCGGCGTTCGCCGCCGCGGCGGCCTCGCTCAAGCGCGAGCTGACCGTGCCCGGCGTCGGGCAGACCGTGGTGCTCACCCGCACCTCGGCCCGCTCCACGCCGATGCCGCCGGGGGAGGAGCTGGCCGCCTACGCCGCCACCGGCGCGACGCTGGTGCTGCACCTGGCCGTCCAGCGCCTGGACGTGCTGGCCCCCCAGCTGGCCGAGCACTACGGCGCCGACGGCCCGGTCGCCGTCGTCGCCCGGGCCAGCCGGGACGACGAGCTGGTGCTGCGCGGCACGCTGGGCGACATCGCCGAGCAGGTGCGCGCCGCGGGCGTCGTCCGGACGGCGGTGGTGGTGGTCGGCCCGGTGCTCACCGCCGGTGAGTTCCCCGACAGCCACCTGTACTCCACGACCCGGTCCCGCTGATGTGGAGTGTGGGGGCGCAGGGTCTCTCGCTGCCCACACTCCACTCAGGCGCGGCCCACGACCGTGCCGCCACGGTCGATGACGACCACGTCCACCTCGACCGGGGCGTCGCCCAGCGTGCGGCGGCAGGTCTCCCGGGCGCCCGCGGCGACCAGGTCGCCCAGCGGCAGGCCGGCCGCCTGGCACTGCTGCAGCGCGTCCAGCGCGGTGTTCGCCGCCCGCACACCGGCGACCAGGCCGGCCGACCCGCCGGCCTGCGCCACCAGCTCGGCGAGCGCGTCGGTGGACACCTGGGAGCGCGCGGAGTGCAGGTCCAGGTGGCCGTCGGCGAGCTTGGCCAGCTTGCCGATCCCGCCGGCGATCGTCAGCCGGGGCACCGGGTGGGTGCGCAGGTACTTCAGCACGGCGCCGGCGAAGTCGCCCATGTCCAGCAGGGCGTCCTCGGGCAGCCCGTACAGCGCGGTCACGGTGTTCTCGCTGGTCGAGCCGGTGCAGCCGGCGACGTGGGTGTGCCCGGCGGCCCGGGCGACGTCGATGCCGCGGCGGATCGAGTCGATCCAGGAGGCGCACGAGTAGGGCACGACCACGCCCGTCGTCCCCAGGATGGACAGCCCGCCCAGGATGCCCAGCCGCGGGTTCCAGGTCTGCGTGGCCAGCTCCGCGCCGCCCTCCACCCACACCGTGAGGACGACGTCGCCGGTGCCGCCGTGCCGCTGGGCCACCGCGGCCACGTGCTCGCGCATCAGCCGGCGGGGCACCGGGTTGACCGCCGGCTCGCCGACGGCCAGCGGCAGGCCCGGCTTGGTCACCGTGCCCACGCCCTCGCCGGCCCGGAACACCACACCGCTGCCGGGCGCGCCGTGGGTGACCGTCACCCCGACCAGCGCGCCGTGGGTGACGTCGGGGTCGTCGCCGGCGTCCTTGACCACCGCGGCGGTGGCGCCGGCGCCGGTCAGCTCCTCGCGGGCCAGCGCGAACGCCGGGTGCCGGTCGCGGGGCAGGTCGATGGTGACCGGGTCGGGGAACGCGCCGGTCAGCAGTGCGGTGTAGGCGGCGGTGGTCGCCGCGGTCGCGCAGGCGCCGGTCGTCCAGCCGTGCCGCAGGCCCGTGCTGCCCTCCGTCCCCGCGCTGGTCACCGCTCCATGGTGCCCCCTCGGTGACCGTGCTCGTGCTGGGCGGCACCGGTGAGGCCCGGGCGCTGGCCGCCGCGCTCACCGCGGACGGGGTGCCGGTGACGTCCTCGCTGGCCGGACGGGTGGCCGAACCGGTGCTGCCGGTCGGCGACGTCCGGGTGGGTGGCTTCGGCGGCGCCGACGGGCTGGCCGCCTTCCTCCGCGAGGCCGGGACCAGTGCCGTCGTCGACGCCACGCACCCCTTCGCCGCGACCATCACCGCCAACGCCGCCGCGGCCTGCGCCGAGGTCGACGTGCCACTGCTGCGCCTGCAGCGCCCCGGCTGGAGCGCGCAGCCCGGCGACGACTGGCGCTGGGCCGCCTCGCTGGCCGAGGCCGCCACGATGGTGCACGGCACCGTCTTCCTCACCACCGGCCGGCAGGGCGTCGGCGCGTTCGCCGCGCTGCCGGGGCGGGTGCTGGTCCGCTCGGTGGACCCGCCCACCGAGCCGCTGCCGGCGGGGGCCACGCTGCTGCTGGCCCGCGGGCCGTTCAGCGTCACCGACGAGGTGGCCCTGATGACCGGGCACGGCGTGGACGTCGTCGTCACCAAGGACTCCGGAGGGCACATGACCGAGGCGAAGCTGACCGCGGCGAGGCAGCTGGGCATCCCGGTGGTTCTGGTCCGCCGGCCCGCGCTGCCGGCCGGCGTCGCGGTCGTGCACACCGTGGCCGCGGCACGGGAGTGGGTGGCGTCCCGGTGAGGCTCGTGCTGTTCGACCTCGACGGCACGCTGGTGGACTCCTCGCCCGGCATCCACGCCAGCATCCGGGTCGCCGCCGCCGGACTCGGCCTGCCCGAGCCGACCGCCGACCAGCTCACCGCGATGGTCGGCCCGCCCCTGCAGGACGGCTTCGCCGCCGTCTTCGGGCTCACCGGCACCGACGTCGACCGCGCGGTGGAGGCCTACCGGGCGCACTACACGGCCGGGGCGATGCTCGAGGCCCCGGTCTACCCGGGGATCGCCGAGCTGCTCGGGTCGCTGGGCGACGCCGTCCTCGCCGTCGCCACCAGCAAGCCCGAGGCCTTCGCCCGGCGGATCCTGGACCACGTCGGGCTCGCCGACGCCTTCGCCGGCGTGCACGGGGCGACCATGGACGGCCGGGTCCGGCACAAGCAGCAGGTCGTCGGCCTCGCCCTGGCCGCCCACCCCGAGGGGGAGCGGCCGGTGCTCGTCGGCGACCGCGCGCAGGACGTCGTCGGCGCCCGGGTGCACGGCCTGCCCTGCATCGGCGCCGGCTGGGGACCCGCTCGTCCGGGCGAGCTCGTCCAGGCCGGCGCGGCCGTCGTCTGCGCCACCCCGGCCGACGTCCCGGCGGCGCTGGCCGGGCTCTGACCCCGAGGCTGTGACCCCCCTGGGTGATCACCCGTCCGGCGACTGTTCCCGGCCCCCTCCGACGCCGATGACCTGACCAGCGGGACGACACGTTCCGGAATGGGTCAGGAGGTGTGCGCGTGCTGTCAGGTGCCGACCTGCCGATGCCGGGGACGTCGGTCGACGTCGTCGTCGACGGACGGGTCGTGACCGGCCGGGTGGAGCAGCTGCGTCCCACCGGCCTGGTCGTCGAACTGGCTGCCGACCTGCCCGGCGACGGCTCCGTCGAGCTGTCCTGGCCCGAACCGGCCGGGTTGCGCGTCGTGCGGGCCCGGCGGGGCGTGCGCTGGGCGACCCGCACCGGCGTCCGGTGGCAGCTGGTGCCCGACGGCCCCTCCCGGCCCGTGGAGGGCGGTGACGCCGTCCGCGCGCCCCTGCGGCTGCGGGTCCGGGTCACTGACCGGGACACCGGCGCCGCCACCAGCGGCCGGACGACGGACCTCAGCGAGACCGGCCTGCGCTGCCTGCTCGCCCCGGCCGACCGGGCACCCCGCGCCGGTGCCGCCGTCGACGTGGGGCTCACCCTGCGCGGCACCGTCTTCCCGCTCCCGGGGCGGCTGCACCGGGTGCTGCCCGCCGAGGGCGGGTGGGACGTCGTCGTCGCCTTCGACGAGCTGTGCCCCAGCCTGGCGGAGCTGCTCCGCGCCCAGGTGTCCGCTGCCCTGCGCGAGCAGTGGCGGCTCAGCCTGCCGTGACGCGCTCGGGCACCGGCACGGCCACCGGTGCCGACCGGCTGTGCAGCACCAGCCCGACGACCGCGCTGAGCGCCAGCACGATCACCGCCGCGCCGTAGACCTGCGCCGTCGTCGTCAGGCCGACGTGGGTGGCGGCCACGCCCGCGACGATGGCCGGGATGCTGAAGGCCAGGTAGCTGACCGTGAACACCGCCGACAGGAGGCCGGCGCGCTGGGCCGGGGCGACACCGCGGGTCACGGTGGCCATGGCGCCCAGGAAGGCCGACCCGAAGCCGAACCCGGAGACCACCGCGGCGACGAAGAACGCGGCCAGCGACCCGGTGGCCAGGGCCGCCACCGTGCCGGCGACCCCGACGGCGAAGACCAGCGCCCCCGAGACCATCCCGCGGGTGGGCTCCAGGCGCTGGGTGGCCAGCGACCCCACCAGACCGGTGCCGTTGAGCGCCAGGATCACCAGGCTGCCCACGACGTGGTCCTCCACCCCGTAGACCCCGGCGACCAGCGACGGGCCCAGCGAGGCGTAGAGCCCGCCGAGCGCCCAGGTCGCGGCCAGGCAGGGCAGCACCACGACGAACGCCCGCCGGTTCTCCCGCGGCACGTGCACGCTGGGGCGCAGCGACGCCCAGGCCCCCGGGGCCCGCGGCGAGGACTCCGGCAGCGCCACCCACACCGCCACCGCGGCCACCAGGAAGAGCACCGCCAGGACGCCGAACACCCACTCGGTGGGCGAGGCCAGGAACTGCACGGCCACCCCGGCCCCGACCGCGCCCGCCGACAACCCGAAGCCCGGGGACGCCGAGTTCACCAGCGGGCCCAGCGGCCGCTCGGGGCGCTGCAGGTCCAGCAGCGCCGCGCCGAACGCGCCGGTCATCGCCCCGGTGGCCAGGCCCTGCACCACCCGGGCGGCCAGCAGCCAGCCCACGCCGTCCGCGGCGAGGAACAGCCCCATCGCCGCCGCCTCCAGCACCAGCGCTGCGGCCAGCACCGGCCGCCGTCCGACGTGGTCGCTGAGCGCGCCCACCGTCAGCAGCGCCACGAGCAGCGCGAACGCGTACACGCCGAACACCACGGTGATCACGCCGGAGGAGAACCCGAACTCCTCGGCGTACACCCGGTAGAGCGGCGAGGGCACCCCGGAGGCCGCGAGCACCAGGACCAGCAGCACCGCCACCGACCAGAACGCCGCAGGGCGGGAGAGCTGCTGGTTGCGCACAGCAAGCACCAAGCGGGGGTGGGTGCGATGTGTTCCCGCCGTCACCGAGTGGGCGCTGGGTCTGGTCTCCGGGCCTGCGAGACCAGACGCACCGCGCACTCGAGGGGTCAGTCGGGGTAGTGGCGGCTGGTGTAGACCTGGCCGCTGGCGGTCACCCTGGTCTGGGTGCTGCCGATCATGACCAGGCAGCGCATGTCGACGGTGCCGGGGTCCAGGGCGCCCAGGGTGGTCACGGTCAGGGACTCCTCGGGGCCGCCGACGTCGCGGCCGACGACGACCACGGTGTCGGGGGAGCGGACCTCCAGCAGGGCCTCGCGGGCGTCGAAGAGCTGCTGCGGGCGGGCCTTGGAGCGCGGGTTGTACAGCGCGATGACCAGGTCGGCCTGGGCCGCGTGGCGCAGCCGGTCCAGCACGACGTCCCAGGGCTTGAGGACGTCGGACAGCGACAGGACGCAGAAGTCGTGCCCGAGCGGGGCGCCCACGCGGGAGGCGACGGCCTGGGCGGCGGTGATGCCGGGCAGCACCCGCACCGGGACGTCGGGGAAGTCCGCGGCGGCCACCTCGAGCACCGCGGCGGCCATCGCGAACACGCCGGGGTCACCGGAGGAGACCACGGCCACCCGGCGGCCGGAGCGCGCCATGGCCAGTGCGGCGGCGGCGCGCTCGGCCTCGACCCGGTTGTCGCTGGGGTGCTTGACCTGCCGCGGGTTGGCCGCCACCCGGTCCAGGTAGGGGCCGTAGCCGACCAGGTCGTCGGCCTCGGCGAGCGCGGCGGCGGCCTCGGGCGTGAGCCAGTACCGGGCCCCGGGGCCGAGCCCGACGACGGTCAGCGCCCCGCCCCCCGCCGGCGGCGACGGGAGCTCGACGTCCCGGTCGGCGACCAGGGGGAGGGCCTCCGCCGCGGGGACGGCGTCGTTGCCCGGGCCGAGCAGCTCCGAGGGCAGCAGCGCCAGGGAGAAGTAGGGCACCGTGTCCGGGTCGACGTCGGCCAGCGGCAGCACGCGCTGCCGGTCGGTGGTGGCCCGCTCGACGTAGAAGGCCCGGTCCAGCACGCCGGCGGCCTCGAAGGCCTCCCGGACGGCGGGGAAGGTGCGGCCCAGCTTCATCACCGCGGCGGAGTCGGTGGTGGCCAGCCACTCGGCCAGCTCGTCGGCGGGCAGCGTGCCGGGCAGCACGGTGAGCACCTCGTCGCGCTCGACCAGCGGGCGGCCCAGCACCGCGGAGGCGCCGCTGACGCTGGTCACCCCGGGCACCACCTCGGTCGGGTACCGGTGCGCGAGGCGCTTGTGCATGTGCATGTAGGAGCCGTAGAAGAACGGGTCGCCCTCGGCGAGGACGACGACGTCGCGGCCGGCGTCCAGGTGGGCGGCCAGCCGGGCGGCGGCGGTCTCGTAGAACTCGTCGATCGCGCCCTGGTAGCCGCCGGGGTGGTCGGTGGTCTCGGTGGTGACCGGGTAGACCAGCAGCTCCTCGATCTGGCCCTCGCGCAGGTGGGGCTCGGCCAGCCCGCGGGCCACCGAGCGGCCGTGCCGCGCGGAGTGGAAGGCGACGACGTCGGCGGCACCGATCAGCCGGGCCGCCTTGACGGTGACCAGCTCGGGGTCGCCGGGGCCCAGGCCGACGCCGTAGAGGCGGCCGGTCATTCGGCGGTGCTCGCCAGCGCGTTGACCGCGGCGGCGGTCATCGCCGAGCCACCACGCCGGCCGCGGACGACGAGGAAGTCCAGGTCGGAGGCGGCGAGGGCCTCCTTGCTCTCCACGGCGCCGATGAAGCCGACCGGGATGCCGACGACGGCGGCCGGGCGGGGGCCGCCGGCGGCGACCATCTCCAGCAGGTGGAACAGCGCGGTGGGGGCGTTGCCGATGGCGACGACGGCGCCCTCGAGCTTCTCGCCCCACAGGTGCAGGGCCGCGGCGGTCCGGGTGGTGCCCATCTCGCGGGCCAGGTCCGGGGTGCGCGGGTCGTTGAGGGTGCAGACGACCTCGTTGAAGGCCGGCAGCCGTTTGCGGGTCACCCCGGCGGCCACCATCTGGGCGTCGCACAGCACCGGTGCGCCCAGGTCCAGGGCGGCCCGGGCCTTGCCCACGACGCCCTCGGACCAGGCGACGTCGGAGACCAGGTCGACCTGCCCGCAGGCGTGGATCATCCGCACCGTCACCCGGGCGACGTCGGCCGGCAGCGAGGCCAGGTCGGCCTCGGCCCGGATGGTCGCGAAGGACTGCCGGTAGATCTCGGCGCCGTCGTGCTCGTACTCGTACTGCTGGGTCACACCGCTCCGATCGTGTAGCCGTCACCGGTGGCGACCACGTCCAGCGCGCCGGCAGGTCGCCCGCAGCGACGCTCGCAGCCGGCCCAGTGCTGGCGCGCACCGTCTCCCGGCAGTGTGCCCGCAGCGACCGCGGCCGCCGCATCCGCCCGGACGTCGGCCCTCGACTTCGCGCACCCCGGCCGCCCGGCACAGGCGGTGACCTGCAGCCACGGGCTGTCGGCGTCGAAGACGAAGCCGGTGCGGTACAGGTCGACCGCGGCGTCGTCGACGGCGTCCTCGGCCAGGTCGGGGACGACGACGCTGCGCCACGGGGTCAGCTGGACCTCCTCGGCCAGCCGGGCGAGCAGGTCGGCCTGGTCCGCGCCCATCAGGCCCAGGGGCAGGACGCCGATGAGCGCCGTCCGGCCGTCGGGCTGGGTGGCGGCGCCGACCGGACCGGTCGGCGGCGCCCCGGGCACCGCGACCACGGGGCCGGGGGTGCCGACCCGGGCGGCGACCCGGGACGGGCCGTCGGCGAGCTCGGTGATCCGCCAGGCCTGCCCGCCCTGGGCGGCCAGCTCGGCGAGCAGGGCGTGGGCGGCGGCCAGCAGCAGGGCGACGGCGTCGGCGGGGGTGGCGCGCAGGCCGGAGTCGGCGCCGGCCAGGGTGAGGGCGACGTCGTCGGGGGACAGGGCGAGGAGGCCGACGTCCCCACCGAGGCCGACGACGTCGCCGCGGCCGTCGTCCAGGGTGACCAGGAAGCGGCCGGGCAGGTCGGCCAGCGCGGGGGCGCCGAGCAGCCCGGAGTCGAGCTCGCGGACCCACGGCCGGGCGTCGAGGTGGCCCCCGGGGGAGCGGCCGGTGACCGCGCTGGCCAGCACGTTGCGGACCCGCTCGTGCGTGGTGGAGGGCAGCAGCCCGACGGCGGCCAGCCGGTCGCCGAGGTCGGTGTCGACGGCGAGGCCGCGCAGCTGCAGGTTGCCGCGGCTGGTCATCTCCAGGTGACCGTCGCCCAGCTCGCGGGCGGCGGCGGCCAGCGCGCGCAGCTGGGGGGCGGACAGCAGCCCGCCGGGGACCCGGACCCGGGCCAGCTCGCCGTCGGCGGCGGTGTGGGTCTGCAGGGCGCCGGGGCAGGCGTCGGGACGGTCGCGGTGCGGGGTGCTCATGACCCCCGCCAGGCTACGTGCGGGGGCGGCGGGCCAGCAGCACGACCACCGGCACCAGCAGCACCGCGGCCGCCCCGGCGACGGAGACGAAGCCACCGGCGGACAGCACCGGCCCGGCCAGCGCACCGGCACCGGCGCCGGCCAGGCCCATGACCAGGTCCGACGTGCCCTGCACCGACGTCCGGACGTCGGCCGGCACCGACTCCGACAGCAGCGTCGAGCCGGCGACCAGCGCGGCCGACCAGCCCAACCCCAGCAGCAGCATCGAGACGGTGACCCAGCCGCGGGCGGCGGCGTCGGCCAGCCCGCCGACCAGCAGCGCGGCGGCCAGCAGGCCCACCCCGAGGGAGATGGTCGCGATCCGGCCGGCCCGGTCGGCCAGCCAGCCCATCAGCGGGGAGGCGGCGTACATGCCGGCGATGTGCACGCTGATCACCAGCCCGACGACCTGCAGCGAGGCACCGCCGTGGCCCAGGTGCACCGGCGTCATCACCATGACGCCGACCATCACCGCGTGCCCGGTGGCGACGGCGGCGAGCCCGAGCCGGGCCCGGGGGACGGCGAGCACCACCCGCAGCGTGGCCAGCACCGACGTCCGGGCCGGTGCGGGTGCGCCGGGTCCCGCGACGACGAGCGGGTCCGGGCGCAGCAGCAGCCACACGACCAGGGCGCCGGCGGCGAAGGACACGGCCGAGAACAGGTAGGGCCCGGCCAGGGCGGGCAGCCCGAGGGTGGTGCCGACCCGGCCGCCCAGCCCGGACAGGTTGGGGCCGAGCACCGCGCCGGCCGTCGTCGCCCAGACCACGACCGACAGCGCGCGGCCACGGGTCTGCGCGGTGGCGGCGTCGGTGGCGGCGTAGCGGGCCTGCAGGCCCGAGGCGGTCGCCCCGCCGAAGAGCAGCAGCCCGGTGACCAGCAGCACGAACGAGCCGATCACCGCGGCCAGCACCACCAGCCCGGCCCCGGCCAGGCCCAGGCCGTAGCCGGCGGCCAGCGCGGGACGCCGGCCGCGGGCGGCCGCGAGCCGGGCCATCGGCACCGCGAGCCCGGCCGCACCCAGGACCGTGGCGGTCTGCGCCAGCCCGGACAGCGCGGTCGACCCGGACACCTGCTCGGCCAGCAGGCCGCCCACGGCGATGCCGCTGGCCACCCCCACGCCGCCCAGCACCTGGCTGCCCACGAGCACCGGGACGGCACGTCGCCGGGCCCGTTCGCGCTCGGTGGGCGGGGTCTCGACGGTGCGGGTCACGAGGGGGATCCTGCTCCTGAGCGGCCGGGAATGCGGCGGGCGTCGTCGTGTTGCACCGACCGCCTGAGAGGAGGCCACCGATGACCACCATCGACCTGCACTCCGAGTACCTCCGCGCCGAGCTGTTCCTGACCAGCGGCCAGCCCACCGAGGCGGTGGCCATCCTGGCCCCGGTCGTGGCCGAGTACCCCGAGGACGTCGCCGTCCTCGAGCTCCTCGGGCGGTCCTGCTTCGAGTCCGCCCAGCTGGCCCGCGCCGAGCAGGCCTTCGGGCAGCTCGTCGAGCTGGCCCCGGCCGACGGCTGGGCCCGCCGCGCGCTGGCCCGCACCCTGGAGCGCCAGCACCGGGGCGCCGAGGCGGCCACCCACCACCGGGTCGCCGACGCCCTGGGCGCCGCGAGCTGAGCTCAGGCCCGGCGTCCCAGCCGGGCCAGCACCCGGGTCTGCCGGTCGGCGTCCGCGTCGGCCGGCAGGGCCGGTGCGCAGATGCCGTCCATGTGCAGGGCCTCGCCGAAGGAGTCCGCGCCGCTCTCGGTGCGGTCCAGCTCGGCCTCGGTGAGCGCGTCGTCCCCACCGGTGGCGCGGGCGACGTCCCAGCGGTGCACGACCATGTCCCACACGTAGAACTGCTCCAGCGTGGCGCCGACCGTGGTGGGGCCGAAGAACCCGTCGTAGCCCCGGCCCACCAGCTCGTCGGTGAGCAGCTCCCGCACGCGGGCGGAGTGGGCGCGGAAGGCCGCGGCCGGGTCGTCGGCAGCAGGTGCCGGCCCCACGTCGGCGCCGTGCGTGGTCAGGAGCTCGCGCTGGGTGTCCACCACGTGGGCGACGACGTCGCGGGCGGTCCAGCCCTCGCACGGTGAGGGCCGCGACCAGGCATCGGCGGGGACGGCGTCCAGGACGGCGGACAGGGCGCGGGCGGTGGCCTCGTAGGAGGCGGCGGTGTCGGTCACGTGACCACCCTGGCCGACTGCGGCAGGCTGGGTCTTGATGGAACCCGACAGGTCGCCCGACGCGATCGAGCGGGCGCACCTGCGCGCGCCCGACGACCGCTCGCACGCGATGTACCGCTACGCCCCCGACGCCGGCCTGGCGCCGCTGGTGCAGCGGTTCTGGGTGCCGGTCTGGTCGGTCCCGGCCGGTGCGGAGTCCGTCCAGCAGGTGCTGCAGTACCCGGTCGGGCTGCTCGTCGTGGCGCCGGACTACGCGCGGTTCTACGGCGTGGTCACCGGCCTGTCGACGACGACGCTCACCGGCGACGGGTGGGCGGTCGGGGTGATGCTGACGCCGGCCGCGGGCGCCCTGGTCGCCGGCGGCCCGATGCACGGGCACACGGATCGACGTGTCGACATGTCGACGGTGCTGGGTGGTGCGGGCATCGAGCTGACCGCGCGGGTCCGGGCCGCGATGGCGCCCGACCCGCACGCCGAGGGCGCGCACCGGACCGCGATGGCGGCCTTCGGCGACGTGCTGCGCCCACTGCTGCCGGTCGACGCCGAGGGGGAGCTGGTCGACCGGGTCGTCGCCCTGGTGGAGAGCCGCCCGGACCTGCTGCGGGTCGCCCAGCTGTGCGAGGAGACGGGGCTGTCCGAGCGGGCCCTGCAGCGGCTGCTGCACCGCCGGCTGGGCCTGACCCCGAAGTGGCTGGTGCAGCGCCGCCGGCTGCAGGAGGCCGCCGAGCGGCTGCGCTCCGGGGACGCCCCGCTGGCCGAGACCGCGGCGGTGCTCGGGTACGCCGACCAGGCCCACTTCGTGCGGGACTTCTCCCGGGTCACCGGCACCACGCCCGGCCGCTTCGCCGCCCGCTACCGCTGACCGCCCCGGCATGGGATCCCCCGCATACGGCGTGAGCCCTCTGCCGTATGCGGGGGATCCCATGCCATCAGACGGTGAGGCGCACCGGCAGCGACTCCCAGGCGCGCAGCGTGTTGTTCAGGTGCCGCACCGGGGCGCCGGTGAGCTCCAGCCGGGTCACCCGGGCCAGCAGCGCGGTCAGCAGCGACTCGGCCTCCAGCCGGGCCACGTGCTGCCCCACGCACTGGTGGATCCCCATCCCGAAGCCGACGTGCCCGGAGGGGTCCCGGGTGAGGTCGAAGCGGTCCGGGTCGGCCCAGTGCCGGGGGTCCCGGTTGGCCGCGGCGAAGAACACCAGCACCTTCTCCCCGGCCGGGACGACGCCGTCCCCGACCGGCACGTCGCGCACCGCCGTCCGGAAGAACGCCTGCACGGGGGACTCCCAGCGGACCGCCTCGTCGAAGGCGACCCGGACCAGCTCGGGCCGGGCGCGCAGCGCCTCCCAGGCGCCGGGGGTGACGGCCAGGGCGTGCAGCAGCGCCCCGATGCCGTGCACGGTGGTGTCCACGCCGGCCGTCAGCAGCGACCGGACGACGAGCGGGGCCTGGGCGTGGGTGAGGTCGCCGCGGTCCGCGGCGGCCCAGACGTCGGCGCCGAACCCGACCGGGGACAGGTTCTCGCGCAGGCACTGCTGCCCGACCCAGCCGGCGTGCTCGGCCATCCGCTCGTTGCCGGCCAGCACCCGTGGGTTGTCCGTGGGGCCGAAGGCGTTGAAGGCGTGGTCGCCGTAGGGCAGCAGGTGCTCCCGGCCCTCCCGGCCCAGCCCCACGGCGTCGGGGAAGACCCGCAGCGGGAAGGCCTCGGCCAGCGTGGGGACGGCGTCGACCTCGACGCTGCCCCCGGCGAGCAGGTCCTCGACCAGCCGGTCGGCGTCGGCGGCCCAGTCCGCGCGCAGCCGGCGCAGGGCGCGCGGGCCCAGGATCCCGGCCAGGACGGTGCGTGGGGCGTCGTGCGCGGGCGGGTCGGCCTCCAGCAGCAGGGACGGCGGGCGCCACGGCGTCTCCCGCCGGAAGTTGGTCAGCCCCACCCCGGCGGCGGACTCGAAGGACTGCCAGTCCGACAGCAGCGCCCGGACGTCGACGTACCGGGCCACGGCGAAGGTGTCGTGCCGCGGCAGCCGGACCAGCGCCCCGGCGTCCCGGAGTGCGGCGTGCGCCGGCAGCGGGTCGCGCAGCACGTCGTCGGCGAAGGGGTCCAGGTCGAGCTCGGGCGGGGTCGCGACGGCGGTCACGGCGGGTCCTCTCACAGGTCCAGCACCAGGCGGTCCCCGCGGGAGCGGGAGACGCAGACGTACATGCAGTCCCCGGCGGCCCGGTCGGCGTCGTCGAGGAGGGAGTCGCGGTGGTCGGGCTCGCCGGCCAGGACGGCGGTCTCGCAGGTCCCGCAGGTGCCCTCCCGGCAGGAGGACAGCACGTCGACGCCGACCGACCGCACCGCCTCCAGCACGCTCACCCCCGGCGTCACGACGACCTCGGTGCCGGTGCGGTCCAGGACCACGGTGAACGGGGTGTCCCGCACGGGGGCGCCCTGCTCCCGGGCCACGAAGCGCTCGGTGCGCAGCACGTGCGGCGGGAGGCCGCACCCGGCCAGTGCGTCCAGCAGCGGCGGGGGGCCGCAGGCGTAGACCCGGGTGTCGGGGTGGAGCCCGTCGACCAGGTCGCGCAGGGGGAGCAGGCCGACCTCGTCCTGGGGGAGCACCGAGACCCGGTCGCCGTACCGGGCCAGCTCGTCGAGGAACGCCATGGAGGCCCGGGTGCGGCCGCCGTAGACCAGCTGCCAGTCGATGCCCTGTGCTCCGGCGGCCGCGACCATGGTCAGCAGCGGGGTGATGCCGATGCCGCCGGCCACGAAGAGGTAGCGCTGCGCGGGGCGCAGCGGGAAGGCGTTGCGCGGACCGCCGACGCCGACCAGGTCGCCGACGGCCAGCTCGTCGTGCACCCAGGCCGACCCGCCACGGCCGGCCGGCTCGCGGAGCACGCCCACCCGGTGGTGGTGGGCGTCCCGGCGGTCCCCGCACAGCGAGTACTGCCGGGTGTCCCCGGTGGGCAGCACCAGGTCCACGTGGGATCCCGGCGTCCAGTCCGGGAGCCGGCCGCCGTCGGGGTGCACCAGGGTCAGCGTCACGACGCCGTCGGCGACGACGGTCTTGTCGGCGACCCGCAGGGCCACCGCGTGCCGGTCGGCGGTGCGGGCGGGGGCGGGGGCGGTCATGGCGGGGAGCATGACCGGGATCACGTGACCGCGGACATGCCGTTCTCGCTCAGTGAGAGGGCAGCTGTCGCCCGATGCCGCGGGCGGCGGCCCGCAGCGCGGGCACCTGGGTCCGCGCCTCGGCGTCGTTGGGCACCACCACCGCGAGGGCGGCCACGACCGCCCCGGACGGCGACCGCACGGGGACGGCGATCCCGCAGGCGTCGCGGTGGATGTGCCCGGGGCAGGACACCACGCCCTCACGGCGCACCTGGTCCAGGGTCGCGCGCAGCCGCGCCGCGGTGGTGATCGTCTCCCGGGTGAACGCGCGCAGCGGTCCGGCCAGGGTGCGTTCCTGCAGCTCGGCCGAGGCGTGGGCGAGCAGCACCAGGCCCGAGGAGGAGGCGTGCAGCGGCAGCCGGCCGGCGATCCGGGTGTGGTTGACCACCGCGCCCGGCGCGGACAGCCGCTCCAGGAAGAGCACCTCGGCGCCGTCCAGCACGCCGAGCTGGGTGTGCTGGCCGACGACGGCGTGCAGGTCCTCCATCAGCGGCATGGCCACCTCGCGCAGCGACAGCGCCGGCGAGGCCCGGGCGCCCAGCTCCCACAACCGCAGACCCAGCCCGACCCGCCGGTCGGTGTCCCGGCGCAGCAGCCCCAGCTCGACCAGCTCGGCGACCAGCCGGGACGCCGTGGCCACGTGCAGCCCGGCCCGCCGGGCGATCTCGGAGACCCCCAGCGTCGTCTCCCCGGGCCGGAAGGCGTCCACCACCCGCACCGCGCGGCTGACGACGGACTCGCCGGTCACGAGCTGAGGAGGTCCGCGCCCTCGCGGGACACGGCGCCCAGGGCACCGTCGGCGGCGAACCCGGTCAGCGCCTCGGCGTCGGCGATGACGTAGCCCCAGCCCCGGGTCAGCCCGACGTCGACCGTGGCCCCGCCTGCGGCGGGCGACAGCTGCACGGCGACGCCCGGCGGTGCGGCCACCAGCACGGTGACCCCGAACGTCGACCCGTCGCCGGCGTAGGCCGAGCACCGGGCGGCGACGGTCAGCGTCGCCGGGTCGGTGCCCGGCGGGTGGCCGGTGCTGCCGCAGCGGCCCGTGCTGATCGACCCGGCCCCGAAGGTCGCCCAGGCCGTCGTCGTCACGACGGCACCGCCGGGCAGCACGGCGGCGAGGGTGACCGCGTCGGCCGTCGTGCCGCCGGCCTGCGGATAGGTGCCGGCGCCGAGCACGGTGACGGCGAGCTCGGTGGGGAGCCAGCCGGTGGCGGCGGTGACCGGGTCCAGGGCCAGGTCGACCTCGACCGCGGAGACCGCGGGGTCCCCGGACCGTGAGTCCGGGCCGTCGGGCGGGGCGGTCTCGGCGCCGTCGACCGCGTCGAGCTCGACGAGCGGCCCGCCGTTCGCGACGGGCGGCGCGGTCCGCAGGACCTCGTCGTCGCGCACCACCCGGACCCGGGCCGCCCGGGCGTCGGACCGGACCGGGACGACGCCGACGCCCTCCTCGTCCAGCTCGACGGGGGTGAACGTGCGCGCCGCGGTCCCGTCGGGGAGCACGTCCAGGCCGGGGGAGACCTCGATCTCGTCGCCGGGGGTGGTGAGCACCAGGACGGTGTCGGCCGGGCCGGTCGGGTCCGCGGTGAGGCCGACGGCGATGACGGCCGGGACGCCGGAGTCCGCCGACGTCGTGGTGGCGAGCTGCTGGACGGGGGTCCCGGCCTGGCCGGTGCGCACGATGACGGCGGCTCCGCCGTCGCCCTGCTGGAGCAGCACGACCGCCCGGACGCCGTCGACGTCCCCGGCGTAGACCACCTCGGGAGGAGCGGGGTCCCGGCCCAGGTCGACCGAGGGCGGACCGGTGTCCTCCAGCGCGGCGGCGAGGAGGTCGGCGTCCCCGGCGAGCGAGCCGCGCACGGTGGTCGTCAGCCCGGCCGCCGGCTCCGGGGCGGGCGCGGGGTCCGGGAGGACGTCGGGCAGCACGACGGTGCCCACCGCCAGGGCCGCGGCGACCGCGACCGCCAGTCCGGCCCGCCGCCACCGCCGGGAGCGCACCCCGGCCACCTCGAGCGCCGCGGTCCCGTCGGTCAGCACCGAGGTGTCGCACTGGCCGGCCAGCACGTCGAGCCGGGCCGGCAGGTCCCCGCCCAGCCCGGCCTCCGCGGCGTCGGGGTCGACGCCCGGGACCAGCGCGGTGACCCGGTCGGCGGGCAGCCCCTCGTGCCGGCGCAGCACGACCGCCGTGCGCTCCGCCGGAGTGAGCCGGTCCAGCGCCGCCGCCGTCGCGCGGGCGGACTCGACGTCGGCGGGTGAGGACCACCAGGGCGTGGCCGACGTGCCGGTGACGGTGCCCTCGCCGCGCACCCTCCGGCGCAGGTGCGCCCGGACGAGCCCGGCCACCGCGCGGGAGCGGTCGTCCTCGCCGGGCCCGGGTCGGGCCAGCCCGCGGGCCAGCAGCTCACGGGCGGCGCCGTCGGACCCGGTCAGCAGGTACGCGGTCGGGAGGAGGGCGCGCCACTGCTCGACGACGAACCGGTCCGGGCTGGGCACGCGCACAGTGAACCCCCGCCGCGGGGTGCCGGCGAGGCACCGACGCGTGCGAGGGTGCGCGGGTGCCTTCCTCCGAGGCCGGGACGACCGAGGTCGACGCCTGGCTGGCCGCCCTGGACCACCCCTTCCGGGACGCCGTGGTGGCCTTCCGTGCGGAGTTCCTGGCCGCCGCGCCGGGCCTCACCGAGCGGATCGCCTGGAACGCGCCGAGCTTCGCCCGGGACGGCGTGGACCGGGTGACGTTCCGGCTGCACCCCCGCCAGGTCTGCCAGCTCGTGCTGCACTGCGGGGTCCGGCCGCGCGAGCAGGCCCCGCCGGTGGTCGCCGACCCGCTGGGGCTGCTGGTCATGCGCACCCCCGACCGCGGCGTCATCGGCTTCGCGACCCCCGCGGACCTGACCGCGCGGCAGCCCGACGTCGTCGCGCTCGCGGCGGCCTGGACGGCGGGGTGAGCGGGGACCACGCGGGGCCGGTCGACGCCGTGGACGAGGCGGTGGACGAGGCGGTGGACGAGGCGGTGGACGAGGCGGTGGTGGCCCGGTTGCGCGCCGCCGGCTGCGTCTTCGCCGAGGACGAGGCGGCGCTGCTGACCGGCGCGGCGCGGGGGCCCGAGCTGGCGGAGCTGGTGGCCCGCCGGGTGGCCGGTGAGCCCCTGGAGCAGCTGCTGGGCTGGGTGGCGTTCTGTGGCCTGCGGGTCCGGCAAGACCCCGGGGTGTTCGTGCCCCGCCAGCGCACCGCCCTGTTGGTGGAGCTGGCGGTGGCCCGCGGCCGGGCCGGGGCGGTCGTGGTGGACCTGTGCTGCGGCTCGGGAGCGGTGGGGTTGGCGGTGGCCGCCGGGCTGCCCGGGGCCCGGCTCACCGCCGCCGACCTGGACCCCGCCGCGGTGGCCTGTGCCCGGCGCAACGTCGAGCCCGCCGGCGGGCGGGTTGTCGCCGGCGACCTGTTCGACGCGTTGCCGGCCGACCTGCGCGGTCGGGTCGACCTGCTCTGCGTCAACGCGCCCTACGTGCCCACGGCCGCCATCGCCGGCATGCCCCCCGAGGCCCGCGACCACGAGCCCCCGGTCGCCCTGGACGGCGGTCCCGACGGCCTGGACCTGCACCGCCGGGTCGCCGCCGGGGCTGCGGCCTGGGTCGCCCCCGGGGGGCACCTGCTGCTGGAGACCAGCGACCGGCAGGCCGCCGGGACGGCGGCCGCGGTCGCCGCAGGCGGGTTCGCCGTCGAGGTGGTGGCCGACGACGAGCGGGGCGCCACGGTCGTCGTGGGGACCCGACCGCCGGGCTGACGACACCAGGGTCGACGGGTGTGTTTGGCGGCGCGTCCGGCGGTGTACACCTCTCCCATCAGCGCGGCTTACACCGTAGGGCGCGTTGTACGGGATGCGGTGGCACACGGCCCATCCGTTCGCGGCCGTCGTGTCGAACGTCGTCCGACCCCGGGTGCCCCGTGCCCCCACGACCCCAGGAGCAGCAGTGTCCGTCCGCCCCGAGGAACGCGACCCGGCCCGGCTCACCACCCCGGTGACCGGCGAGACGGTCTTCGGCACCTCGGTGCCGCAGGGGTCCATCACGGTGGAGGACGGCGTCCTGGTGCTGGTCGGGGACGTCGACACCCAGCTGTGCCAGGTGTGGGCCGCCCAGCGCCCGGCCGGCCTCGAGGTGCAGGCCGTGGACGCCCGCCGGGTCACCTTCCTGGGCAGTCCGGGCCTGTCGCTGCTGGCCGGTCTGGCCCAGGGGCGCTCCGAACGGCTCCCGCTGTGGACCACCAGCCGCGTGGTCCTCCGTCCGCTGCAGATCACCGGCCTGCTGGCCCTGTTCGACGTGCACGAGGACGACCCGGCCGGCTGACCGGCCCCGCCCGGCCGCGGGGTCAGGCTCCGGTGGCCACCGCTGCGGCGTCGTTGACCGCACCGCAGGCGACGCACCGGAGCAGGGGGGCGTCGGCGTCCATCGGGCGCCGGGCGTGCGCGAGCTCGGCCCCGCAGGACCCGCACAGCAGCCGGTGGCCCGCGTCGCGGCCGCGGGGGAGCGAGGTCAGCACCGTCCGCGACGGGTCGAGGGCGGTGACGACGGGCAGCCGGTGGTCGGCGGACACGGGGACTCCAGGTCTGGGAGCTGTGGGTCCGGCCGGTCGACCGATCTCCCGCTGATCCTCCCCCGCGGGCGGGCGGGGTGCCCGGTCAGGCGGCCCGCGCCGCCCGCGCGGCCTCGACGGCCAGCCGGGTGTCCTCCCCGATCAGGTCGGCGTTGACCTGGGCGCCGGCCCACAGCCCCGCGGCCATCGAGGTGACCACCTGGGCGTTGACCGCGGTGACGTTGCCGGCCACCCACACGCCGGGGACGGCGGTCGCGCCGGTGTCCGACGCTGGTACGGCCCGGCCCAGCACCTGCCCGGCCATCAGGACGTCCTCGGTGACCAGGCCGAGGGAGACCAGGACGTCGTCCTGCGCGACGACGGGCCCGGCGGCGACCACGACGGCCCGCGGCACCACCTCGCCGCCGACCAGCCGGACGCCGCTCAGCGCGTCGTCGGTCACCTCCAGCGACGCCACGACGCCCTCGACCAGCCGGATCCCGCGGGCGGCGAGCTGCTCGAGCTCGTCGGCGCCGGGGAGCTGCTGCTCGTGCACGAAGAGCACGACGTCGGCGGTCCACTGTCGCCACATCAGGGCCTGGTGCACCGCCAACGGAGAGGTGGCGAGCACGCCGACGGCCTGGTCGCGGACCTCCCAGCCGTGGCAGTACGGGCAGTGCGCGACGTCCCGGCCCCAGCGTTCGCGCACCCCGGGCACGGTGGGCAGCTGGTCCACCCCGCCGGTGGCGACGAGCAGGCGGCGGGCGTGCACCTCGGTGCCGTCGGCCAACCGGGCCGCGAACCCGCCGCCGGGCTGCGCCGTGGCGGAGACGACCCGCCCGTCCTGCACCCGGACGCCGACCTCGCCCACCTCGGCGCGGCCGCGCGCCAGGATCTCCCGCGGGGAGCTGCCGTCCTGGCCCAGCACGTTGTGCGCGTGTGCCGCCGGGGCGTTGCGCGGCTGGCCCGCGTCGACGACCAGGACCGACCGCCGGGCGCGGCCCAGCGCCAGCGCCCCCGCCAGCCCCGCGGGGCCACCGCCCACCACCAGCACGTCCACGGTCTCGCTCACGGTCTGCCTCCTCGGGTCCTCGCGACCCCTCCGGCCGCTCCGCCACCGTGCACCAGGGCGAGCCGGGTCAGCACCTTCCTTTGCCGGAACAGCACGTGGAAAGATGTGGGACATGCGTCCCAGCAGATCGGCCTGGCTGCTGCTGGGCGCCGTCGTGACCGAGGTGGCGGGCACCCTGGCACTGCGGGTGTCCGAGGGCTTCACCGCTCCGCTGCCCACGCTGGGGACGCTGGTGGGGTACGGCGTCTCGCTGTGGCTCTTCGCCCGCGCCCTGGACGGTGGTGGCCTCACGTTGGGCGTCGCGTACGCCACGCTGACCGGTCTCGGGCTGGCGGCCGCCACCGCGGCCAGCACCTTCGTCTTCGGCGACCCGCTCACCGCGGTGCAGCTGGTCGGGCTGCTGGTGCTGGGTGCCGGGGTCGTCGTCGTGCAGACCACCGGACCGGCCGCGGCCGGGGAGCCCTCGTGAGCGGCGTCCAGCTGGCCTGGCTGCTCGGCGCCATCGCCGCCCAGGTGGTCGGCATCGGTTCCCTGCGTGCCTCGGCGGGCTTCCGCCGGACCGGCTTCGCCGTGCTCACCCTGCTGGGCATCGGGGCGTCCGTGGCGTTGATGGCACGGGCGCTGGACGCCGGGCTGCCGCTGGCGGTGGGCTACGGGATCTGGTCCGGGTCGGGCATCGCGCTGGCGGCCCTGGGCGGGGCGGCGGTCTTCGGCGACCGGATGTCCCGCGGGCAGCTGGCCGGGGTCGCGCTGATCGTGGCCGGTGTCCTCGTCGTGCACGCCGGCGCGTGAGCGACACCGACGGCCGGGTCGCCCGCGGCCTGGTCCGCCGCACGGAGCTGCTCACCGCGACCCGCCGGTTGATCGCGCGCGAGGGCGTGGCCGCCGTCTCGCACCGGTCGGTCGCGGCCGAGGCGGGAGTGCCCAAGAGCTCGGTGGCCTACCACTTCACCGACACCGAGGGGCTGCTCGCCGCCGCGCTGGGTGCGCAGACCGAGGCGCTGGTGGCTGCCCTGCCCGCCGTCCCCGGCGGCGCGGACCCCGGTGGGCTGGCCGACCGGCTGGTCGCGCTGTTCACCGCCGACCGGGACCAGGTGCTGGCCGGCTACGAGCTCTACCTGCTGGCCGCCCGCCGTCCCGGGCTGCGCACGGCCGCCGGCCCGTGGCTGGACCTGTTGACCGGGCTGGCCCGGGCGCACACGAGCGACCCCGACCGGGTGGCCGCGGCCGTCGCGCTGGTGGACGGCTGGTTCGTGCAGCACCTGGTCGGCGGCACCACCCCGGTGGCCGCCGACCTGACCCGCCTGCTGTCCCTCGTCCTGGCCGGCTGAGGCCGATCAGCCGGTGGCGCGGGCCTGCACGTCGGCCCGGCCGCTGAGCTGGACCCTGCCCCCGTGCACGACCACCAGCCCGGCAGCCGCGAGCTCGTCCACCGCGGCCTGGAGCTCCTCGTGCCGGCCCGCCCAGGCAGCCCGGTCGCCCTGCGCGGGCCGGGGGTTCAGTCGGGCCAGCAGCTCGCGCAGCTGCACCGGCCGGCCGATGTCGGCGAGCGCCCGCAGGCACGTGGTGGCCAGCTGCGAGCCACCCAGGGGGTGACCGGCGGACAGGTGGGCCCCGTGAGCGTTCATCCGGTCACCCTGTCGATGACGCACCGTGGTTGTCCAGCTCCTCGGCGTGTTCCGAACCGGCGTGTTCCGGGTGGTCGGGTCAGCGGGTGCGGGCCAGGTAGAGGTCCCGGATCTCGTGCTTGCGCAGCTTCCCGGTCAGCGTGCGGGGCAGGTCCTCCACGAAGAGCACCCCGCGGGGCACCTTGAAGTGCGCGATCCGCTCGCGCAGGTACCCCAGCAGCTCGGCCTCCAGCTCCGGACCCGGCGTCGCGTGCGGCGCGGCCTGGACGACGGCCTGCACGGCCTCGCCCATCTCCTCGTCCGGGACGCCGATCACCGCCAGGTCCGCGACGTCGGGGTGCAGGGTGAGGGCGTCCTCGATCTCCTGCGGGTACACGTTCACCCCGCCGGTGATGACCATGAACGCCTGCCGGTCGGTCAGGTAGAGGAAGCCGTCCTCGTCGAGGCGGCCCAGGTCCCCCGTCGTCCCCCAGTTGGGGTGCTGGGGGTGCTGCGCGCGGGCGGTCTTCTCCGGGTCGTTGTGGTAGCTGAAGGGCAGCACCTCGCGCTCGAAGTACACGAGCCCGACCTCGCCCGGGGGCAGCTCGGTGCCGTCGTCGGCGCACACGTGCAGCACGCCGAGCCCGGCCTTCCCGACCGACCCGGGCTTGCGCAGCCAGGTGGCGGAGTCGATGAGGGTGACCCCGACGGCCTCGGTGGCCGCGTAGTACTCGGCCAGGACCGGCCCCCACCACTCGATCATCGCCGCCTTGACGTCGACCGGCATCGGTGCGGCCGCGTGCACGGCCACCCGGTGCGAGGACAGGTCGTGCCGGGTCCGCTCCGCCTCGTCCAGCTTGAGCATCCGGACGAACATCGTCGGCACCCACTGGCTGTGCGTGACCCGGTACCGCTCGATCGCGGCCAGCGCGGCCGCGGCGTCGAACCCGGGCATGACGACGACGGTGCCGCCGACCATGTGCACCATCCCGCCGAACCTCAGCGGCGCCGCGTGGTACAGCGGGGCGGGGGAGAGGTACACGGTGTCCGCCCCGAAACCGTAGAGCGGCCCGAAGACCCCCAGCAGCGCCTCGCCGCCCTCGCTCACCTGCACCCCGGGCAGCGGGGACTTCACGCCCTTGGGCCGCCCCGTCGTCCCGGAGCTGTAGAGCATGTCCCGCCCGCGGGGCTGGTCGGCGAAGGGCACCGGGGACGCCGCGGCCAGCGCCGCCTCGTAGTCCTGGTGCCCGGGGACCGCGCCCTCGAACGCCAGTCGCAGGCCGATGCCCGGGGTGTCGGCGACGACGGCCTGCGCCAACCCGGACTGGGACGCCGACACCACGATCGCCTTCGCGTCGCAGTCGCCCAGGATGTAGCTGGTCTCCCCGGGCTTGAGGTGCTGGTTGATCGCGGTCAGGTACAGCCCGCTGCGCATCGCCGCCCAGAACACCTCGTAGGTGTGCAGCGAGTTGTCCGCCAGCAGCGCGACGTCGTCCCCCGGGCGCAGGCCGGCGTCCCACAGGACGTGGGCCAGCCGGACCGACCGCTCCTCCAGCTCGCCGTAGGTGAGGGTCGCACCGCTGTCGCTCATCACGACGGCGGCGTGCCCGGGGTCGTGCGCGCCCGGGTACACCGGGTCAGACCGTGATCGAGGGGACGGGCACGACCGGCGTCCGGCCCAGCTCGGACTTCGCCAGCGAGCGCAGGTGCACCTCGTCCGGGCCGTCGAACAGCCGCATCGCCCGGTGCCAGCCGTACATCGCGGCCAGCGGGGTCACGTCGGTCACGCCGGCCCCGCCGTGCACCTGGATGGCCCGGTCGATGACCCGCCCGGCCGCGCGGGGGACGGCGACCTTGGCGATGGCGATGAGGTCCTTGGCGGCCTTGTTGCCCTGGGTGTCGATGACCTGGCAGGCCTGGTGGCAGATCAGCCGGGCCTGGTCGATGTCGATCCGGGACTCGGCGATCTGCTGCTGGACCACGCCCTGCTCGGCCAGCGGCCGGCCGAAGGCGACCCGCTCCTGGGTGCGGGCGACCATCATCGCCAGCGCCCGCTCGGCGGCACCCAGGGCGCGCATGCAGTGGTGGATGCGTCCGGGGCCCAGTCGGGCCTGGGCGGCGGCGAACCCGCCGCCCTCCTCGCCGATCACGCTGCTGACCGGGACGCGCACCCGGTCGAAGCGGACCACGCCGTGGCCGTGCTGGTCGTGCTGGCCGAACACCGGCAGGTCCCGCTCGACGACGACGCCGGGGGTGTCCCGGGGGACGACGACCATCGTCTGCTGGCGGTGCTTCTGGGCCTGCGGGTCGGTCTTGCCCATGACCACCAGGACGGCGCAGCGCGGGTCCAGCACGCCGGAGGTCCACCACTTGCGCCCGCTGATGACGTAGTCGTCGCCGTCGCGCTCGATGCGGGTCTCGATGTTGGTGGCGTCGCTGCTGGCCACGGCCGGCTCGGTCATCGCGAACGCCGAGCGGATCTCCCCGGCCAGCAGCGGCTCGAGCCACTGCTGCTTCTGCTCGGTGGTGCCCAGCAGGTGCAGCAGCTCCATGTTGCCGGTGTCCGGGGCCGCGCAGTTGATCGCCTCGGGGGCCAGCTCCAGGCTCCAGCCCGACAGCTCCGCGATCGGGGCGTACTCCAGCTGGGTCAGCCCGGACTCGCTCGGCAGGAACAGGTTCCACAGGCCCTGGGCGCGGGCGCTGGCCTTGAGCCGCTCGACGACCGGCGGCGCGTCGTGCCCGTCGGGGCCGGCCAGGCGCCGGGCGGCCTCGTACTCGGGCTCGGCGGGCAGCACCTCGTCGCGGAGGAAGTCCACCATCCGCGCGTAGAGGTCCCCGGCGGTGCGGGAGGGGGTCGCGAGGGTCTGCGTCATGATCAGCCTTCCTGAACACGTGCGCCGTCGCACGATCGCCGCGACGCTAGGGTCCCCGTCCTGGCCCGTCAAGGCGTGGTTGACACCCTGGCACCTGGCGGGCAGGTTCGACGGGCACCGTGCAAACGCACGGTGTCCGGACTGTGAGGGGGCCCACCGTGCAGGACCCGCCCGGCGTCGACGTCGCCGCCCTGCAGCGCTGGCTGGACGCCGCGGTGCCCGGCCTGCTGCAGGGACCGCTGCGGGTCACGCTGCTGGCCGGCGGCCGGTCCAACCTGACCTACGCCCTCACCGACGGCGTCGGCCGGTGGGTGCTGCGCCGGCCGCCGCTGGGCCACGTCCGGGCCACCGCGCACGACGTCGCCCGCGAGCACCGGGTGCTCGGCGCGCTCGCCGGCACCGCCGTGCCGGTGCCCCGCCCGGTCGCCCTCGCCGGGCCCGAGGTGCTCGGCGCGCCCTGCTACGTCATGGAGTTCGCCGACGGCGTGGTGCTGCGCGAGGCCGACCAGCTGCACGCCGTGGACGGCGACGCGGCCGCCGGCGCCCTGGTCGACGTGCTCGTCGCGCTGCACCGGGTGGACCCCGAGGCGGTCGGGCTGGGTGACCTGGGCCGGCCCGCCGGCTACCTGGAGCGGCAGGTCGCCCGGTGGTCGGGGCAGCTGGAGGCCGGGGACCTGCGCGAGGTGCCCGGGCTGGCCGAGCTGGGACGCCGGCTCGGGGCCCGGGTGCCGGTCGGGGGACCCGCGGCGGTCGTGCACGGGGACTACCGGTTGGACAACGTCGTCGTCACCGCGGACCGGCGGCCCGACGTCGTCGCGGTGCTGGACTGGGAGATGGCCACCCTCGGCGACCCGCTCGCCGACCTCGCCTCCACCCTGGTCTGGTGGGACGGCATGGCCGGCCTGGACAGCCCGGTCGCCGCCGTCCCCGGCGACGTGCCCGGCTGGCCGGACGGCGGGTCGCTGGCCGCCGCCTACGGCCGGGCCGCGGGCGCCGACCTGGCCGAGCTGCCCTGGTACCTGGGGCTGGCCTTCTTCAAGATCGCGGTGATCTTCGAGCAGATCCACTCCCGGTCGGTCGCCGGGCTGACCGTGGGGGAGGGCTTCGACCGGCTGGGCGCGGTCGTCCCGGCGCTGGTGGAGCGCGGGCACGCAGCGTCCTGAGCCCCGTCGAGGGTGCGTCGCTGGCTCTGCGTGCGTGCCCGGCCTACGCTCAGGCACGCTGAACGTCCAGCTGAGCTGAACACCGTCCCGAGGTGGTCCCGTGAGCACGCCCGCCGCACCCTCCCCGGGGCTGGGGGAGTCGATCCGCCGGCTGCGGACCGCGCGCGGGCTCAGTCTGCGCCGCCTGGCCGAGCAGCTGCAGGTCAGCCCCGGGACGCTGAGCGCCATCGAGAACGGGCACACCGGGGTCAGTGCCGCCCGGGTGGCCCGGATCGCCGAGCTGCTCGACGTCCCGGTCGAGCGGGTGTTCCGGCCCGGGGGCAGCCGGCTGGCCCCCGGCGTCGTCGACCGGACCGAGGTGACCACCACCCCCGGCACCCGACCGACCGGTCCCGACGGGGTCTTCGTGGCCGGGGACTGGCGGCGGTACGGCCCCCTCCAGCTGGACCCGGCGCTCGCCGCGGCGCTGGCCGCCTTCGTCGAGGTCGGCTACCACGGCTCGACCATCCGGACGATCGCCGCCCGCGCCGGGCTCTCGGTCTCCGGGCTGTACCACTACTACGAGAGCAAGTACGACATGCTCGTCGCGCTGCTGGACCTCACGATGCGCGACCTGGACGCCCGGGTCCGGGCCGCCCGCGCGGAGGGGGTCGACCCCCTGGAGCGGGTCGGGCTGGTCGTGGAGTGCCTGGCCCTCAACCACAGCCACCGGCGGCAGACCGGGTTCCTGGGCGCCAGCGAGATGCGCAGCCTCGCCCCGCCGGACTACGCCCGGCTGGCCGCCGTCCGGCGGGCCCAGCAGCAGGCCCTGGACGACGAGGTGGTCGCCGCGGTCGCCGCCGGGCAGCTGACCACCGCCGCCCCCGGGGACGCCGCCCGCGCCGTGGTGACCATGTGCACCGCGATCCCGCAGTGGTACCGGCCCGGCGGGCCGACGTCCCCGGAGCAGCTGGCCGCCCAGTACGTCGGCTTCGCCCTGGACCTGCTGGGACGCACAGCTCCCCGCCCTTGACCCCCGGGTCGTGTGACCTGCATCATCCGGTCGCACACGTCCCGTGCGAGCGTTCGGTCCTGCCGCACGGGTCCAGAGGTCACTCAGCGAGGAGACGACTGTGTCCGACGTTCCTGCCATGCGCGAGGTCCTGGGCGACGACGCCCCGTCCAACTGGGGCAAGTGGGGCCCCGACGACGAGCTCGGCTCGCTGAACTACCTGGACGCCGCCGAGGTCCTCCGCGGCGCCCAGCACATCAAGAGCGGTGAGACCTTCACGCTGCAGATCCAGATGGGCCGCGCCGAGTCCCCCGGCGACCCGCTGTGGCCCGGCCGTCGCGGGATCGAGCGCAAGAACGAGCTCGACGAGTCCACCTGGGACACCGACGCCGCCCCGCAGTTCCCCGGCGGCCTGCACTACGCCGACGACACCGCGCTGATGTTCCTGCAGGGCTCCACGCAGTACGACGCACTGGGCCACGTCTGGTACGACGGCAAGCTCTGGAACGGCTACGACGCCCGCTCCACCGTCGATGCGATGCAGAAGGCCTCGGTGCTGCCGATCGCGGAGAAGGGCATCGTCGGGCGTGGCGTGCTCATCGACATGGCCCGCCACCGCGGCAAGGAGTGGCTGGACAAGGGCGAGACCTTCGACCACACCGACCTCGAGGCCGCCGCGGCCGCCCAGGGCGTGGAGATCCTGCCGCACGACATCCTGGTGATCCGGACCGGCTGGATGAAGTACTGGTACGACCTCAACGACCCGGAGAAGTTCTACGACGGCTTCGCCGAGCCCGGCCTGACCTACTCCCGCGAGCTCGTCGAGTGGTTCCAGTCCAACGAGATCCCCAACCTGGTCACCGACACCATCGCCAACGAGGTCACCTACGACCCGGTCAGCGGTGTCGCGCTGCCGCTGCACTGCGCGTTGATGCGCAACCTGGGCGTGACGCTGACCGAGATCGCCTGGCTCGACGACCTGGCCGACGCCTGCGCCGCCGACGGCCGCTGGACCTTCCTCTACGTGGCCGCCCCGCTCAAGGTCGTCAACGGCACCGGCGCCCCGGTCAACCCGGTCGCGATCCGCTGACCGCGGCATGAGCGTCTACACCGACAAGCCGTGGCTGGCCCTCTACGGCGAGGGCCAGCCGGCCTCGATCACCCCGGAGCACGACACCCTGCTCGCGGTCTTCCAGGCGACCGTGGCGGGCACCCCGGACGCGGTGGCGATCCGCTACTTCGACGGCACGCTCACCTACCGCGACCTGGACGCGGCCTCCGACGCCCTGGCCGTGGGGCTGCTGGACGCCGGGTTCGCCGCCGGTGACCGGATGGGCCTCTACGTGCAGAACGACCCGGCGTTCGTCATCGGGCTGCTCGGCGCGTGGAAGGCCGGCGGTGCGGCGGTCGCGATCAACCCCATGAACAAGGCCGGTGAGCTGACCTACCTGCTCGCCGACTCCGGGGCGACCGCGCTGCTGTGCCTGGACGAGCTGTACGAGACGGTGGCGCGCGACGTCATCGCCGCCGGGGAGACCCGGGTGCAGACCGTCGTCACCTGCTCGGGGCTGGACCACCAGACCCGAGCCGACCCGCGGCTGTTCGAGGGCACGGTCAAGAGCCGGCCCGAGGGCACCCTGGACCTGGGTGACCTGCTGGAGACCCACGCCGGGCAGCAGCCGCCGCCGGTCTCGCTGTCCGGGGACGACATCGGCGTGCTGACCTACACCTCGGGGACGACGGGGCGCCCCAAGGGCGCCATGAACACCCACTCCTCGATGACGTTCAACGCCTACACCTACCGCGAGTGGATGCGGCTGGGCCCCGAGGACTCCGTCCTGGGCGTCGCGCCGCTGTTCCACATCACCGGGCTGATCGGCCACGTCGCGATCGCGATGCTGGTCGGCTGCCCGCTGGTGCTGGCCCACCGCTTCCAGCCCGACGTGGTGCTGGAGGCGATCCGGGAACACCGGCCGACGTTCACCGTCGGGGCGATCGCGGTCTTCATCGCGCTGGGCAACGCCACCGGCGCCTCCCGGGAGGACTTCACCTCCCTGCGGGCGGTCTACTCCGGTGGCGCCCCGATCGCCCCGGCGGTCACCGACCGGCTGGAGGAGGAGCTCGGCGTCTACGTGCACAACATCTACGGGCTGACCGAGACCAACAGCCCGTCGCACGGGGTGCCGATGGGCGTGCGGGCACCGGTCGACGAGAACTCCGGCGCGCTGAGCGTCGGGGTGCCGGTCTACGACACCGTCGTCCGGGTCCTCGGTGAGGACGGCGAGGAGCTGCCGGTCGGCGAGGTCGGGGAGTTCGCCACGTCCGGGCCGCAGGTCGTGCCCGGGTACTGGGAGCGGCCCGACGCCACCGCGGAGCAGATCCCCGGCGGGGAGCTGCGGACCGGCGACGTCGGCTTCATGGACGCCCAGGGCTGGTTCTTCCTGGTCGACCGCAAGAAGGACATGATCAACGCGGCCGGCTACAAGGTCTGGCCCCGCGAGGTGGAGGACGTGCTCTACGGCCACCCCGCGGTGCGTGAGGTCGCGGTCGTCGGCATCCCCGACGAGGTGCGGGGGGAGACGGTGAAGGCCTACGTCTCGCCCAAGCCCGGCGCCACGATCGACCCCGAGGAGGTCATCGCCTGGTCCAGGGAGCGGATGGCGGCCTACAAGTACCCCCGGTACGTGGAGGTCGTGGACGAGCTGCCCAAGACCACCACCGGCAAGATCCTGCGCCGGGAGCTGCGCGCCCGGAACTGATCGTCGACCCCCTCCACCGTGCCGGGCAGGCGGTGGAGGGGGTCCGCCGGTGCGGCCCGGTAGCGTCGGGCCCGATCACGGCAGTGCAGCGAGGAAGTCCGGTGCGACGCCGGCGCGGTCCCGCCACTGTGAGCCCCTCGGGGTGAGCCAGACACTCCGGCTGCCGTGCCCGACGACCGGGGCGCGGACCCCGAGGGAAGGCCTCACCCCATGAGCACCCAGAGCACCCAGAACGCGCAGAGCACCCAGCGCACCTTCACGCTGCTGTCCACCTCCGACACCGACCTGCTGTCGGCCCGGGCCAGCGACTCGGACTGGAAGCTGGGCAACCCCTACCGGGTCGGCACCGGCGACCTCGCCGGGTTCGCCGCCGGCACCGACCTGGTCGTGGTCCGGATCCTGGGGGCGGCCCGCAAGTACGAGGACATGCTGCGGCCACTGCTGGACAGCGGGCTGCCGGTCGTCGTCCTGGGCGGGGAGCAGCTGCCCGACGCCGAGCTGATGGCGCTGTCCACCGTCCCGATGGGCGTGGCCACCGACGCACACGCCTACCTGGCGCAGGGCGGACCGGACAACATCGTCGAGCTGCACCGCTTCCTGGCCGACACCGTGCTGCTGGACGGCGAGGGCTTCGAGCGCCCGTCGGTCGCCCCGGACTGGGGCCTGCTGGGCCGGGAGTCCACGGCCACCGGCCCGCGGATCGCCGTCCTCTACTACCGGGCGCACCACCTGGCCGGGAACACCGCCTTCGTGCACACGCTGTGCGAGGCCGTCGAGACCGCCGGCGGCGTGCCGGTGCCGGTCTACTGCGCCTCGCTGCGCTCGGTGGCCCCGGAGATGCTCGACGTGCTGCGCACCGTCGACGCCATGGTCGTCACGGTGCTCGCGGCCGGCGGCTCCCGCCCGGCCACGGCCCAGGCCGGTGGGGACGACGGCGCCTGGGACGTCGGCGAGCTCGCCCGCCTGGACATCCCGGTCATCCAGGGCCTGGTGCTGGGCACCCCCCGGGAGACGTGGGCGGCCAACGACGACGGGCTGTCCCCGCTGGACGTCGGCAACCAGGTCGCCATCCCGGAGTTCGACGGCCGCATCATCACCGTGCCGTTCTCCTTCAAGGAGGTCGACGACGAGGGCCTGACCTCCTACGTGCCCGACCTGGAGCGCTCGGCCCGGGTCGCGGGCATCGCCGTGGCGCACGCCCGGCTCCGGCACACCGCCCCGGCCGACCGCAAGATCGTGGTGATGCTGTCGGCCTACCCGACCAAGCACTCCCGGATCGGCAACGCGGTCGGCCTGGACACCCCGGCGTCGGTGGTCCGGCTGCTGGCCGCGATGGCCGGGCAGGGCTACGACATCGGCCCCTTCGACGGCGAGGGCTCGCTGCCCGGCGTCGCCGAGCTGGACGGCGACCGGCTGGTGCACGCCCTCATCGAGGCCGGCGGCCAGGACCCGGACTGGCTCACCCAGGAGCAGCTGAGCGGCAACCCGGTGCGCATCCCGGCCGCCGCCTACCGAACCTTCTTCGACTCGCTGCCCACCGAGCTGACCGACCGGATGGTCGAGCACTGGGGCCCGCCGCCCGGCGAGCTCTTCGTGGACCCGACCGACGACTGCATCGTCTTCGCCGCGCTGCGCGCCGGGAACGTCGTGGTCATGGTCCAGCCCCCGCGCGGGTTCGGGGAGAACCCGATCGCGATCTACCACGACCCGGACCTGCCGCCCTCCCACCACTACCTGGCCGCCTACCACTGGCTGCGGTCGTCCTTCGGCGCGCACGCGGTCGTGCACGTGGGCAAGCACGGCAACCTGGAGTGGATGCCCGGCAAGACCGTGGGCCTGTCGGCGGCCTGCGCGCCCGACGCGGCCCTGGGCGACCTGCCGATGGTCTACCCGTTCCTGGTCAACGACCCCGGCGAGGGCAGTCAGGCCAAGCGCCGGGCGCACGCGGTGCTGGTCGACCACATGGTGCCGCCGATGGCCCGCGCGGACACCTACGGCGACATCGCCCGGCTGGAGCAGCTGCTCGACGAGCACGCCAACATCGCCGCGATGGACCCGCCGAAGCTGCCCGCCGTCCGGCAGCAGATCTGGACGCTGATCCAGGCCGCCAAGCTCGACCACGACCTGGGCCTGGACGACCGGCCGCACGACGCCGAGTTCGACGAGATGATCCTCAACGTCGACGGCTGGCTGTGCGCCATCAAGGACAGCCAGATCCGCGACGGGCTGCACGTGTTCGGCTCCCCGCCCGAGGGCGACGCCCGGGTCGGGCTGGTGCTGGCGATCCTGCGGGCCCGGCAGATCTGGGGCGGCTCGGTCGCCATGCCGGGTCTGCGCGAGGCGCTCGGCCTGGTCGAGGACGGTTCCGCCGGCCTGCACGAGACCGATGACGTCGAGGCCCGCGCGCTGGCCCTGGTCACCGGGATGGAGGAGGCCGGCTGGACCGCCGACGCCGTCCCCACCGTGATCGAGGGCGTGCTGGGCGAGCCGCACGCCGACGTCGAGCGGGTGCTGCGGTTCGCCGTCGAGGAGGTCGTGCCGCGGCTGGCCAGGACCACCGACGAGATCGACATGGCCCTGCACGCCCTGGACGGCGGCTACGTGCCGGCCGGGCCCTCGGGCTCCCCGTTGCGCGGGCTGGTCAACGTGCTGCCGACCGGCCGGAACTTCTACTCCGTGGACCCGCGCGCCGTCCCGTCCCGGCTGGCCTGGGAGACCGGGCAGGGCCTGGCCGAGTCCCTGGTGGACCGCTACGTCACCGAGACCGGCGAGCACCCGCGCTCGGTCGGGCTCTCGGTGTGGGGCACCTCGGCCATGCGCACCTCCGGGGACGACGTCGCCCAGGTGCTCGCGCTGCTCGGCGTCCGGCCGGTGTGGGACGAGGCGTCCCGCCGGGTCACGAAGCTGGAGCCGATCCCGCTGCCCGAGCTGGGCCGGCCGCGGATCGACGTCACGGTGCGCATCTCCGGGTTCTTCCGGGACGCCTTCCCGCACGTGGTGACGATGATGGACGACGCCGTCACCCTCGCCGCGGGGCTGGAGGAGACGCCGGAGCAGAACTTCGTCAAGGCCCACGTGGACGCCGACGTCGCCGAGCACGGGGACCGCCGCCGGGCCACCACCCGGGTCTTCGGGTCCAAGCCCGGCGCGTACGGCGCGGGCCTGCTGTCGCTGATCGACAGCCGGGACTGGCGCACCGACGCCGACCTGGCCGAGGTCTACGCGGTGTGGGGCGGCTACGCCTACGGCCGGGACCTCGACGGTGTCGCGGCCCGACCGGACATGGAGACCTCCTACCGGCGGATCGCGGTCGCGGCGAAGAACATCGACACCCGCGAGCACGACATCGCCGACTCCGACGACTACTTCCAGTACCACGGCGGGATGGTCGCCACGGTCCGCGCGCTGACCGGCAGCTCGCCCAAGGCCTACGTCGGGGACTCCACCCGGCCCGAGCACGTGCGCACCCGCTCGCTGGTCGAGGAGACCTCCCGGGTGTTCCGCGCCCGGGTGGTCAACCCCAAGTGGCTGGCCGCGATGCGCCGGCACGGCTACAAGGGCGCCTTCGAGATGGCCGCGACGGTGGACTACCTCTTCGGCTACGACGCGACCACCGGCGTCGTCGCGGACTGGATGTACGAGAAGCTGACCCAGACCTACGTGCTCGACCCGGAGAACCGGGCGTTCATGGAGGAGTCCAACCCCTGGGCGTTGCACGGCATCGCCGAGCGGCTGCTCGAGGCCGCCGACCGCCAGCTGTGGGCCGAGCCGGACCCCGAGCTGCTGGCCCAGCTCAAGCAGGCCTACCTCGACACCGAGGGCGACCTGGAGAACGGCCCCCGCACCCCCGCCGAGAGGACCCCGTGAACCGCCGCACCGCCCTGCTCTCCCTCGCCCTGCCCGTCGCCCTGGTGCTCGGCGCCTGCGGGTCCGACGACGGCGACGCCACCGCCGAGCCCACGGCGACCTGCGAGAGCCTGCCGGCGACGGTCGAGGCGCCGTCCTCGGTGTCCACCGACCTCTCCGAGGCACCGACCGTGCCGGCGTCGGACGCGCTGCCGCCGTGCGGGCTCGTCGTCGCCGACGTGGTCGAGGGCGACGGCGCGGTGGCCGAGGAGGGCTCCGACGTCGAGGTGAGGTACTGGGGCGCGTTCTACGACACCGGGGAGTCCTTCGACTCCTCGTGGAGCCGCGGTGCCGACGAGACGCTGCCCTTCACCGCCGGCGCCCCGGGCGTCATCGAGGGCTTCGGCACCGGGGTCGTGGGCATGGCCGAGGGCGGCCGCCGCTACATCACGATCCCCAGCGACCTGGGCTACGGCGACGCCGGGCAGGGCCCGATCCCGGGCGGGGCGACCCTGGTCTTCGTGGTGGACCTGGTCTCCGTCAGCTGACGGCTCGGCGGGGCCGGCTGACGGCTCGGCGGGGCCGGCTGACGGCTGCCCGGCGCCAGCCGCGCAGGGAGTTGACGACGGCGACGTCGTCGGCCGCGCGCAGGTCGGCCGGCGTCAGCACCCGCTCGCGCAGCTCGCCCCGGGCGAGCAGCCGGGCGCGGGCGGTGCCGGGCAGACAGCCCGAGTCGGTCGGCGGGGTCCACCAGGTGCCGTCGATGCGGACGCACAGCGTGCTGGTCGTGGTCTCGGTGACCTCACCGCGGGTGTTGACCAGCACCACGTCGGCGGCACCCGGGTGCCGGGCGGCCGCGTCGGTGTAGACGTCGCGGCGGGTGGTCTTGTGCTGCAGCCACGGGTCGGCCGGGTCCACCGGGTGGTCGTCCAGGGCGAGCCGGACCGGGCCGGTCGGCGCCGGTGGTGGGTCGGTGACGGTGACCTCGACGGCGCCGGCCCGGTCCAGCAGCAGCCGCACCCGGCTCGGCGTGGTCCGGCCGGCGACGGCCTCCGCCAGCGCCGCGTGCACGGCCGCCGGGTCGCAGGCGAAGCCGGACCAGGCGGCGGAGTCGGCGAGCCGGGCCAGGTGCTCGGGCAGGTGGGTGAACCCGCCGCCGGGGGAGTGGCCCAGGGTCTCCAGCAGCCGGTGGTCCCCGGCCGGTGCGGTGAGGACGGCGGCCTTGGCCACCAGCTCGCGGCGCTCGGCGGCCGGGTCGGAGTCCCAGGTGATGCCGCCGCCCGAGCCGTAGACGGCCGAGCCGTCCGCGGCCACCACCGCCGTCCGGATCGCGACGGAGAACCGGGCGTGCACCGGCTCCCTGGGCGGGGCCAGCCAGCCGACCGCGCCGCAGTACACCCCGCGCGGGGAGGCCTCCAGGTCTGCGATCGCCCGCATCGAGGCCGTCTTGGGCGCGCCGGTCACCGAGCCGCAGGGGAACAGCGCGCGCAGCACGTCGACCAGGTCGACGTCTGCGCTCAGGTCGGCGGCCACCTCGGAGACCAGCTGCCACACCGTCGGGTACCGCTCGGCGGTGAACAGCTCGGTGACCCGCACGCTGCCGGTGGCCGCGACCCGGCCCAGGTCGTTGCGCAGCAGGTCCACGATCATCAGGTTCTCGGCCCGCTCCTTGGGGCTGGCCCGCAGCGCCGCCACCACGTCGCGGTCCTCGGCCGTCGTCCGGCCGCGGCGGGCGGTGCCCTTCATCGGCCGGGTCCGCACCGTCCGGCCCGACCACTCGAAGAACAGCTCCGGGCTGGCGCCGGCGATCGTGTGCGAGCCGGTCTCCAGCAGCGCGCCGTGGGCGGAGCGCTGGGCCAGCACCAGGTCGGCGTACAGCGCGGCGCCGTCCACGCCGGTCGCCCGCAGCCGGTCGGTGAGGTTGACCTGGTAGGTCTCCCCGGCCGCGATCGACTCCCGGACGGCCTGCACCGCGGCCGCGTGCTCGGCGTCGGTGCGGTCCGGCGTCCACGTGGTCGGCAGGTGCCCCGATGCGGTCAGCGGTGCGACCTCCCGCGGCGGTCCGCCGACCCCGAACCAGACCAGCGGGGGGTCACCGGGATCCGGGGCGCGGACCGGGAGGGCGGGGTCCAGGCCCGGGGCCGCCTCGTAGGACAGGAACCCGGCCGCCCACGCGCCACCGGCCACCGCCGCCGCGACCTCCCGCAGGGCCGGCACGACGTCCTCTGCCCGGCGGGCGACGACGACCCGGTCCGGTTCCGGGAACACCCACGCGGTGCCCGCGACGAGGTCGTCGAACCGGGCGCTCACAGGCCCACGAGCACCAGGGCGGCCAGCAGGGTCGCGGCCGTGGTGACCTCCCCGGCGGCACCCATGACGTCGCCGTTCACCCCGCCCAGGCGTCCGCGGGCGCGCCGGTGCAGCAGCTCCCCGGCGGCCAGCCCCAGCACCGCGGCCCCGACCAGCCGCGCGGCCAGCGGGAGGTCGCCCAACCAGGCCGCCGTGGCGACCACGCAGCCGGCCGCGACCAGCGCGGCGCCGGCGAACCAGACCCGGGAGACCGTCCCGGCGACGGCTGCGCCCAGCGACGAGCCGGCCGCCGTCGGCACCCCGGGCAGGCCGCAGCGGGCCATCGCCAGCCGGGCCGCCACGACCGCCGTCCACAACGCCAGCCAGCCGCCGTCCACGGTCAGCAGCGCGGCCAGGCAGGCCACCTGCAGCAGCAGGGTCAGCACCAGCGTGGCCACGCCGAACGGCCCGACGTCCCCGGCGCGCATGACCTCCAGCGCCCGCTCCCGCCCGCGCAAGGGACCCAGGCCGTCGGCGGTGTCGGCCAGCCCGTCCAGGTGCAGGCCGCGGGTCAGCCAGGCCAGCAACGCCACGCCGAGCACCGCCCCGACCAGCGGTGCGGCGTACCGGGCGCCCAGCCAGGCGGTCAGCGCAGCCAGGTCGCCGAGCACCAGCCCGACCAGCGGCGCCCACGGCAGCACGCCCCGCGGGGAGGCGTCACCACCCACCCGGGCGATGGTCAGCCAGGCGAACGCCGCCCTCATCGCAGGCGCTGGGGCAGCCCCGCGACGACGAACCACACCTCGTCGGCGGTCGCCGCCAGCCGCTGGTTCACCGTGCCCAGGGTGTCCCGGAACAGCCGTCCCGAGCGGGTCTCCGGGACCACGCCCAGCCCCACCTCGTCGCTGACCGCCACCACGTGCGCCGGGGTCATCACCCAGGCCTCCAGCAGCTCGTCGACCCGGCGGGACAGCCGGTCGGCGGCGCGCTGACCGCCCTCCCACACCCCGCTGGCGTCCATCATCGCGGTGACCCAGGTGGTGACCGAGTCGACCAGGTACGTGCCCGGGAGCACCAGCTCACCGGGGTTGGTGGTCTCCTTCGTCGTCCAGGTCGCCGGCCGGCGGGCCCGGTGCGCGGCGATCCGCTCGGCCCACTCGGCGTCGTCCGGGCGGGGGTCCGACGTCGCCAGGTAGGTGACGTCGTCCCGGCCCTCGAGCAGTGCCTCGGCGTGCGCGGACTTCCCGGACCGGGAACCGCCCAGGACCAGGGTGCGGCTCACAGCTCGAGCCGGGTGACGGTGCCGTTGTGCGGGGTCACGTGCGGCATGGCCTCGGGCCCGTCGCCGGCCAGCACCGCCTGCGCGGCCCGGATGGTGTCCCCGTGGGTGACCAGCGCGACGACGTCGGCCGGCGGCCCGGCCCGCAGCGTCTCCAGGTAGGCCGCCACCCGGGCGTGCAGCTGGGCCAGGGACTCCCCGCCCTCGGCCGACCAGTGCACGTCGGTCCAGTCCACGAGGTCCCACAGCTCCCGCGAGGGCCGGCCCTCCAGCACGCCGTAGCCCTGCTCGCGCAGCGCCGGTGTGGTGGTGAACCGACGTCCGGTGGCCTGCATGCAGTGCTCGGCGGTCTGCACCGCGCGGGTCAGGTCGCTGGAGACCATCGCGCCCGGGCGCAGCGTGGCGAGCTCCGCGGCGGCACTGCGGGCCTGGGTGTGCCCCAGCTCGGTCAACGGGACGTGCGCCGTCTGGCCCTGCATCAGGCCGGCGGCGTTCCAGGTGCTCTGTCCGTGCCGGACGAGCAGGAGCGTGGTCATCGAGGCCGAGCCTAGGTGGCTGCCGGGCGCGGCTACCGTCGTCGTCGTGACGATCCCGATGCGGCCCCCGACGGACGGTCCCGGCGCCGCCGGTCTGGGCGCCCGCCGCGCCGCGCCGCGCCCCACCCGGCCGACCGGCCCGGACCCGCTGGCCCCGCTGCTGGAGCTCCCCGGCGTGCGCGCGGCCTCCGACGCCTCCCGGACGGCCATCGACCGGCTGCTCGGGCACAAGGTGCTGCGCCGGGAGTCGGCCGGGGTGAGCTCGGAGTCCGCGTTGCGCGGCGCCCGCGCCTCCGCCGCGCTGGAGGGTGTCGACGTCCCGTTGGCCCAGGTGCGCACCGGCGACGTCAGCGAGCCCACCCTGCAGGGCGCCCTGCGGGTGTCGGTCGGGTTGGGCTCGATGGTCGACACCTGGGACCGGGCCCCGGGCCAGGTGCTCGCCCGGATGCACGTGCTCGCCGCCGCCGACCTGGTCCCGGCTGCCGAGCTGGGCCGGCCCGCCCCGTCCTCCGGCGGCCGCCTCGGCGGCGTCTTCGGCCTGGTCACCGGGGCGACGACGGCGCCCGCGGTGCTCATCGCCGCGGTCGTGCACGGCGAGCTGGCCGCCATCGAGCCCTTCGCCGTCGGAAACGGCGTGGTGGCCCGCGCCGCCGGCCGGCTCACCGGCATCGCCCGCGGCCTGGACCCCAAGGCCGTCTCGGTGCCCGAGGTCGGCTTCGCCGAGCTCGGCGCGCAGGCGTACGCCGACGCCCTGGCCGGCTACCGCAGCGGCACCGCCGACGGCGTCGCCGGCTGGCTGGTGCACTGCGCCCGGGCGACGGAGCTCGGCGCGGCCGAGGGCCTGGCCATCTGCGAGTCCCTCCTCCGCGGCTGACCCCTCCGCTCCTCCCCGCCGCCTCCCCGCCGAGTGCGGAGCCAGGCCGGTCATCCAGGGCAGGACACCGGTCTCACTCCGCACTCGATGCCGCCGAGACGCAGTCGGCGAGGGCTGCCGCGACGGCGCGGAGCAGGCGGGGCGGGTCGGCCAGGTCTGCAGCGGTCACGAAGAGGACCCGCCAGCCGGCCGCCGCGAGCCGGTTCATCCGACGGCGGTCGGGGCCCAGGCGGGTCAGGTGGACCTGGCCGTCGTACTCGACGGCCAGCCGGTGCTCCGGCCACCCGAAGTCGACGCGGGCGCACTCCCGGCCGGTCGCGTCCCGCACCCGGTGCTGGGCGAACGGGCGCGGGAGGGGCGACCGGTGCAGCAACAGGCGCAGCCGGGTCTCCTGCGGTGACTCGGCCAGGCCGTCGGCCCCCTCCACGGCGCTGCGACCCCGGCGACAGCCCCGACCGGTGCGTTCGGCGGCCAGCGCGGTCAGGACGTCGACCGAGGTGAGCCGTCGTCCCGATGCGTTCCGTGCGCAGAACTGGTCCAGGACGACGACGGCCTCGTCGTGGTCGAGGCGGCACGCCAGCTCCAGCGCCGTCACCGCCGGCGACGTGACCCGGAGGTCCCCGACCCGGCCCAGCTCGGCGGCGAAGAGCGCACGGCGCCGCACCCGGAGGCCGGACACCCGCTGCTGACCCGCGGCCGACCGGGTCCCGTCGGGACCGACCGGGCGGGGCACCACCACCTCCACGACCGTGGCGTCGCGGTCCACGTCGGGTCCGTCGACGTCGATGCCCCAGAGCCTGGCGGCGCTCAGACCGCAGGCGACGGCGCCGGGGAGCAGGACGCGGGCAGCCCGCACCCGGACCTCGTGGGTGAGCGGCACGTCGGCGGACACGTACACGTCGGGGAAGACCCGCACCCACCGCGGGTGTGCCAGCTGGTGGCGGGTCAGGAGCCCCTGCGCCACCGTGGTCGACCCCCGGAACGGCCTGGATCCGAGTCCGGGGACAGGACGAGGCGGCCGCGACACGGCTGAGACCCTGCCCCACCGACGGCCCTCGCGATGATCTTGTCCACACCCCCGACCGTGCTCCCGTCGAGTGCGGAGCCAGGCCGGTCACCACGCTCGGATGACCGGTCAGGCTCCGCACTCGGCGGGGTGCGCGGCGCTGGGGGACGCTGGGGGCATGCGTTTTCTCGAGGTCGACGGGTTGGGGCAGGTCAGCAGGATCGGGTTGGGGACCTGGCAGTTCGGGTCCCGCGAGTGGGGCTACGGCTCGGACTACGCCGGTGGGGGAGCGGGTGCGATCGTCCGGCGGGCGCTGGAGCTGGGCGTGACGCTCTTCGACACCGCCGAGGTCTACGGCTTCGGGAAGAGCGAGCGGATCCTCACCGAGGCGCTGGGCGAGCGGCGGGGCGAGGTCGTCGTGGCCAGCAAGGTGTTCCCGATCGCGCCGTTCCCGCCGTTGGTCAGGCGCAGCTTCGAGGGGTCGGCCGGGCGGCTGCAGCTGGACACGATCCCGCTGTACCAGGTGCACCAGGCCAACCCGGTCGTGCCGGACTCGGTGACGATGCGCGGCATGGGCGAGCTGCTGGACGCCGGGAAGATCGGCGCGGCCGGGGTGTCCAACTACTCGCTGCAGCGGTGGCGGCAGGCCGACCTGGCGCTGGGGCGTCCCGTCGTCAGCAACCAGGTGCAGTTCTCCCTGGCCACCGCCGGCCCGCTGGAGGACCTCGTCCCCTTCGTCGAGCGCGAGGACCGGATGGTGATGGCCTACAGCCCCCTGGCCCAGGGGCTGCTGGGCGGGAAGTACACCGTGGACCACCGGCCCGGCGGGGTGCGGGCGATGAACCCGCTCTTCGGCACCGAGAACCTGCGGCGCGTCGAGCCGCTGCTGGCCACCCTGCGCGAGGTCGCCGACGCCCACGACGTGAAGCCGGCGCAGGTCGCGCTGGCGTGGCTGCTCGCGCTGCCCCGCGTCGTCGCCATCCCGGGCGCCTCCAGCGTCGAGCAGCTGGAGTTCAACGTGGCCGCCGCCGACCTGGACCTCGCCGCCGACGAGCTGGCCGCCCTCACCGCCGCCGCCCGGGCCTTCACCGCGGTCGGTGCGCTGCCCACGCTGGTCGAGCGGGTGCGGGAGCGCCTGGGCGTCTAGTCCGAGGACGCCCGGCCCCTCGCAGGTCCCGCCCCGGGCCTGCGAGGGGGCTTCCCTCAGTCGGCGCCGGACTCCATGGCGGCCCGGTCCAGCATCTCCTCGTCGGCGGAGACCTCGCCGCGGGAGGCGATGGTCTCGGCTCCGCCGATCTCCATCGGCCCGATGAGCGCGGCGTGGGTGCCGCCCATCATGCCCAGGCCGGCGTACTGCTCGAGCTTGGCCCGGGAGTCGGCGATGTCCAGGTTCCGCATGGTCAGCTGGCCGATCCGGTCGACCGGGCCGAACGCGGAGTCCTGGGTGCGCTCCATGGACAGCTTGTCCGGGTGGTAGCTGAACGCCGGGCCCGAGGTGTCCAGGATCGAGAGGTCCTCGCCGCGGCGCAGCCGCAGGGTGACCTGGCCGGTGACGGCGTTGCCGACCCAGCGCTGCAGGGACTCCCGGATCATCAGCGCCTGCGGGTCCAGCCAGCGGCCCTCGTACATCAGCCGGCCCAGTCGGCGGCCCTCGGCGTGGTACGTCGCGACGGTGTCCTCGTTGTGGACGGCGTTGACCAGCCGCTCGTAGGCCACGTGCAGCAGGGCCATGCCCGGCGCCTCGTAGATCCCGCGGCTCTTGGCCTCGATGATCCGGTTCTCGATCTGGTCGCTCATGCCCAGCCCGTGCCGGCCGCCGATCGCGTTGGCCTCCAGGACCAGGTCGACCGGGGTGTCGAAGCGGGCGCCGTTGATGGTGACCGGGCGACCCTGCTCGAAGCCGACCGTCACGTCCTCGGTGGCGATCTCGACGGCGGGGTCCCAGAACCGGACGCCCATGATCGGGTCGACGGTCTCGATGCTGACGTCGAGGTGCTCCAGGGACTTGGCCTCGTGGGTGGCGCCCCAGATGTTGGCGTCGGTGGAGTACGCCTTCTCCGTGCTGTCCCGGTAGGGCAGGTCGTGGGCGACGAGCCACTCGCTCATCTCCTTGCGCCCACCGAGCTCGGTGACGAAGTCGGCGTCCAGCCAGGGCTTGTAGATGCGCAGCGCCGGGTTGGCGAGCAGGCCGTAGCGGTAGAACCGCTCGATGTCGTTGCCCTTGAAGGTCGAGCCGTCGCCCCAGATCTGGACGTCGTCCTCGAGCATGGCGCGGACCAGCAGCGTGCCGGTGACGGCGCGGCCCAGCGGCGTGGTGTTGAAGTAGCTGCGTCCGCCGGAGCGGATGTGGAAGGCGCCGCAGGTCAGGGCGGCGAGGCCCTCCTCGACCAGCGCGGCGCGGCAGTCGACCAGCCGGGCGACCTCGGCGCCGTAGGCGGTGGCGCGGCCGGGCACCGAGTCGATGTCCGGCTCGTCGGCCTGGCCGATGTCGGCGGTGTAGGTGCAGGGCACCGCGCCCTTCTCGCGCATCCACGCGACCGCCACGGAGGTGTCGAGACCCCCGGAGAAGGCGATGCCGACGCGCTCGCCGACGGGCAGGGACGTGAGGACCTTGGACACGTCGAAGATTATGCACGGCGCTGCATGACCATGCACACGCGGGGTTCAGTCGTCGGTGAGGCCGTGCTCGATCGCGTAGCGGGTCAGCTCGACCCGGTTGTGCAGCTGGAGCTTGCGCAGGGTGTTCTGCACGTGATTCTCCACGGTGCGGTGCGAGATGGCCAGCCGGTCGGCGATCTGCTTGGCCGACAGCCCCCGGCTGACCAGCTTGAGCACCTCGGTCTCCCGGTCGGTCAGCTCCGGTGCGCCGGGGTCGGGGCCCGACCCGAGCCGCCGGTACTCACCCAGCAGCAGGCCGGCCAGCCCCGCGGAGAACACCGCGTCACCGGCGGCGGTGCGCGCGACGGCGTCGGCCAGCTCGTCGGCCGAGGCGGACTTCACCAGGTAGCCCGAGGCGCCGGCCTTCACTGCCTCCAGGACGTCGGTCTGCTCCGCGCTGGCCGACAGCACCAGCACCCGGGTCCCCGGGAGGGCGGCGACGACGTCCCGGGTGGCGTCGACCCCGGAGTCCGCGCCCAGCTGCAGGTCCATCACCACCACGTCGGGCCGGACGGCGAGGGCCCGGCGGACCGCGGCCCCGGCGTCCCCGGCGGTGGCCGAGACCGTGAACCCCCGCGCGACCAGGTCCCGCTCGACCGCCTCGCGCCACATCGGGTGGTCGTCGACCACCATCACCGTCGTCATCGTCGGTCCCTCTCCCGTGGCACGGTCAGTTCCCACTCGGTGCCCTGTCCCGGGCCGGTGTGCAGGACGGCGGTGCCGCCCAGGTCGGTCAGCCTGCCGCAGATCGACGAGCTGACCCCGCGGTGGCCCGCCGCGCCGGCCTCGGCCAGGCGCCCAACGGGGATGCCGGGGCCCTCGTCGCGGACCACCACGACGACCTCGTCGTCACCGGGCTCCAGGCTGACCCAGGCCCGGGCCGCCGGGCCGGCGTGCTCGGCGGTGTTGGCCAGCGCCTCCCGGACGGCGGCGGCGAGCTCGGTGGCGACGCGGCCGGGCAGCAGCACCGGGTCGGCGGGGGAGGAGACCTGCACGTCGGGGGTGGCCAGCAGCCGGAGCGTCGAGCCCAGGTCGGCATCGCCGCCGTGGCCGCCGTCGTCCACGGGTGGGCCGGCCGACAGCAGCCCGCGCAGTGCGACCTCCTGCTCGGCGGCCAGCCGGGCCAGGTCCGCGGCGTCCTCGCCCAGGGCCTCGCCCCGGCGGCGGACGGCGGCCAGCACCTGCAGCACCCCGTCGTGCACGGCCCGGCCCAGCCGTTCGCGCTCCGCGGCGGCCGCTGCGGTGGCCGCGGCCTGCTGGACGGCGAGCGTGGCGGCCCGGGTGGTGGTGGCGGCGTAGCCCAGCAGCACCGCGGACAGGCCGAAGAGCACCAGGTTGAACAGCTCCTGGTCCCCGACCCGCTGGCGCAGTGCGGTGACCGCACCCCACACGACCAGGCCGCCGAGCAGCCCGCCGTCCCGGCCGCGGGCGACGGCGAGGGCGTAGGCGGGACCGGCCACCCACAGCGAGGTCAGGATCGGGGCACCGGCGGAGAAGGCCGTGGCCGTCTGGGTCGTGGTGACCCCGCCGACCACCGCCACGGTGACGACGAGGTCGGCCAGCGCGGTGCGGGTGCGACGTCCCTCGGGCCGTGCGTAGAGCACGCTGACGACGGCGGTCCACGCGGTCATCGCGACCAGCACCAGCACCGGCGCGGTCATCGAGGGGAACCGGTCGGCGTTGCGCCAGAACCCGACGACGGCGACCACCAGGGCCAGCAGCCGGAAGACCACGACCGCCCGCCACAGCGGCGCGAGCAGATCGCGGCTGCGGGGGCGGGCGGGACTGCTCGTCGCCGTGTCCCCGGTCAGGCGCCGCGGCGCCGGCGACGCAGGGCGGGCGGGGCTGGTGCCGGGGCGGCTGCGAGCAGGCGCAGCGCCCGCCGGCGGGCGTACCAGGCCAGCCCCGCGACGGCGGCCCCGACGCCGACCGCGGCACCGGTGACGATCGGCGTCCGCGGGGAGTACGCGCGGGCGCTGAGGGCGACCGGGCGGTCGAACGTCAGCACCGGCCAGCCCCGCTCCGCGGCGGCCCGGCGCAGGCCGCGGTCGGGGTTCACCGCGGTGGGGTGGCCGACCGCGGTGAGCATCGGCAGGTCGGTGACCGAGTCGGAGTAGGCCCAGCAGTCGGCCAGGTCGTAGCCCATCTCCGCGGCCACCGCCCGCATCGAGGCGGCCTTGTTCTGCCCGTAGGCGTAGTACTCGATCTCCCCGGTGTAGCGGCCCTCGGCCACCACCATCCGGGTGGCCACGACGCGGTCGACCCCCAGCATCTCCCCGATCGGCTCGACCATCTCGGCGCCGCTGCTGGAGACGATCACGATCTCCCGGCCGGCGGCCCGGTGCTCCTCGATCAGGTCCGCGGCCTCGGCGTAGACCAGCGGGTCGACGATCGTGTGCAGCGTCTCCCGGACGATGTCGTGCACGACCTCGACGTCCCAGCCGGTGCACATCGCGGTGATCTGGGCGCGCATCCGCTCCATCTGCACCTCGTCGGCGCCGGCGAGGGAGAACACGAACTGCGCGTAGGCGCCCTTGAGCACCGCACGCCGGTTGATCAGCCCACCCTGGAAGAACGGGCGGCCGAAGGCCAGGGTGCTGGACTTGGCGATGACCGTCTTGTCCAGGTCGAAGAACGCCGCTGAGCGGGTCACGAGGCACGAGGCTAGGCGTAGCAGGCCCCCGCGGCGGGGGGCTCGCCGTCGTCCACACCCTTCCGGGTCGTCCACAGATCTGCCGGCACCCGCCCGCGACGGCCCCCGGTCGTGCCCACTGGCCCCGTGGACGCCTCACCCCCCGACCTGCCCCGGCCCCTGGTGGTCAGCTCCGACGACCTGCTGGTCGACGACCTGCTGCGGCTGCTGGCCGCCGCCGGCACCACCCCGGAACTGACCCACGGCAGCACCGCGATGCGCCGGGCGCACCGTGCCGCCCCGCTGGTGGTGCTGGGCCGGGACGTGCTCGGCGCGGCGGGCGTCCGGGCCCTGCCCCGTCGGGCCGGCGTCGTCGTCGCCACCCGGGAGGAGCCGGCCGCCGAGGACTTCGAGGCCGCCTTCGCCGTGGGCGCGGAGCGACTGGTCGTGCTGCCCCGGGACGAGGGCTGGCTGGTTGAACGGGCCGCCACCGCGGTGCGCGAACCGGTGGAACCGGGCTCGCTCACCGTGGTCGGGGGGTGCACAGGCGGCGCGGGCGCCAGCACGCTGGCCACCGCCCTGGCCCTCACCGCCGAGCGGTCGCTGCTGGTGGACGCCGACGGTGCCGGCGGCGGACTGGACCTGCTGCTGGGCGCCGAGTGGGCCGACGGGCTGCGCTGGCCCGACCTCGCCGGGCTCCGCGGCCGGGTCGACGGGGCGGCGGTGCTGGCCTCGCTGCCCGTGGCGCACGGGGTGCACGTGCTGGCCCCGCAGCGGGACGCCCCCGCCGAGGTGCCCGCCGAGGCGCTGCTCGCGGTCGTGTCGGCTGCCCGGGCGCAGGGCCACCCGGTGGTGGTCGACCTGCCGCACCGGGCTCCGCTGCTGGCCGACGCCGTCCTCGCCGACGCCGACCTGGCCGTGCTGGTGGTGCCGGCCCGGGTGCGGGCACTGGCTGCGGCCGGACCGCTGCTGGAGGGCGGTGCCTGGAGCCGGGCCGTCGTCGTGGCCCGGACGGCGCCCGGCGGGCTCAGCCCCGCCGAGGTCGGTGCGGCCCTGGGCCGCCCGGTGGTCGCCGAGCTGGGACACGACCGGTCCGCGCTGGTGCGCGGTGAGCGGGGTGAGCCCCCACAGGTCGGGGCCCGCAGCCCCTTCGGCCAGGTGGCGCGGACGCTGCAGGCCCGCACCGCCCGCCGTCCGGTCCACGCCGGTGCGTGAGCTGCCGCCGCTGGTGGACCGGGTCCGGGCCCGGCTGGCCGCCGACGCAGGGGCCCCGTCGCAGGCGGCGGTGGCCACGCTGGTCCGTGAGGAGGCCGGCGGCCTGCTCGGGGACGGCGACGTGCTGCACGCCGTCCGAGAGGCGGTCGACGAGCTGTCCGGTGCCGGGGTGCTGGAGCCGCTGCTGCGGCTGCCGGGGGTCACCGACGTGCTGGTGAACGGCCCGGCAGAGGTCTGGGTGGACCGCGGCGGCGGACTGGAGCGGACCCCGGTCCGGTTCGCCGACGACGAGGCGGTCCGCCGGCTCGCCGTCCGGCTGGCGGCCTCGGCCGGTCGCCGGCTCGACGACGCCGCCCCCTGGGTCGACGTCGGCCTGCCCGACGGCACCCGGCTGCACGCGGTGCTGCCCCCGGTGTCGGGCTCGGGCACGTGCCTGTCGCTGCGGGTGCTGCGCCGGGTCCGGCTGTCGCTGGACGACCTGGACGCCGCCGGCGCGCTGCCCGGTGGGGTGGCGCCGCTGCTGCGCGCGCTGGTGGCCCGGCGGTTGGCCTTCCTGGTCACCGGCGGGACCGGGACGGGCAAGACGACGCTGCTGTCGGCCCTGCTGGGCTGCGCCCCGCCCGCCGAACGGCTGCTGCTGTGCGAGGACGCCGCCGAGCTGGACCCGGTGCACCCGCACGTGGTGCGGCTGCTGACCCGACCGCCGAACGTGGAGGCCGCCGGGTCGGTGACGTTGCGCGACCTGGTGCGGCAGGCCCTGCGGATGCGGCCGGACCGGCTGGTGGTCGGTGAGGTGCGCGGGGCTGAGGTCGTGGACCTGTCAAAAGGCAGCAAACGCAACACCGGTGCAGCTACCGGCATCGCTGGGTCGGAGCAGCACCGGTACCGCCGACGGTGTCACGGCAACCAGGCGCCAGCGGGTTCGGTCGGCCACTCTCCCGCGCGGTACCTGACGACGTAGCGGCCGCCGACAAGTTGCCCGATCTCAACCTCGAGGCAGCGCTCGTCCCTGTCGGCCAACAGGAACGGCTCATCGAACTGGAAGTGCCAGCTCTCTGGTCCCCCAGTCAGCGACGCCCCGGATGTCTGCGCGTACTCGCCGTTGTCCAGCTTCGCCGTGAAGTACCGTCTGCCGCCCGCGATGTCGTCCCTCTGCGGGGCGATCTGCCCGAACCCCGGGATGCTGATCCAGCCGGTGCCCTCTGCGCTGTTCCACTCGTCTTCCACGAGCAGGAGCATCCCCCGGCAGGCCATCACACTCAAGCGCCTCACCACGCGGACGGCGTCGTGCGCAGACCTAGAAGGGCACTGGTGCGGCGGTCGGCTCAATCCAGGTCGACGCCGGGACGCGCACGACTGCGGACGTTGCGTGGACCGGCTGTCGCGCGTTCGTCGGAGCGGCCAGGTGCTCGCCCAGCAGCCGCCGCACATGGTCGGCTGACGGGTCGGCGCCGAGGTCCCGCATGGTCGCCACGATTGCGGCCTCGATGCGGTTCATGTCCTGCTCCGTCGCCACCTGGCGGCGCTCCTCGACCTTCCCGGTGATCATGCCGCCGGCGAGCTGTCGCAGGTGGTTCCGCTCGGCGGCGTAGACCGCCATGACGGCCTGGTCGGCCGGACGTTCGGCGAGCTGGTGTTCCAGGAAGTCGATGCGTCCCTGGGTTCGCTCCAGTTCCTCCTGGAGTGCGGCGGTGGCGCTGATGCCGCGCGGAACGCTGAGCTTGCGCGCCAGCTCAGATGCCTTGGTCTCAGCCATCGTCCGCTCCGCATGCGCGAGCTTCTGCGGTGTTGCGCCGCCGTGCATCCGGCAACGACGCTGGCCTTTCATCGACGGCTGGGTGCACGACCCGCCATCGCGCCGAGTGGCACCGCAGAGGGGCATCGCGTCGATCGGTGCCAAGGTCATCCGGACCGGGTACGAGCCGCCGTGCTGCACGCACACGGGCTGGTCTACGACCGCCCTGTACGTGCAGCCCGGCGACTTGCAGCGGGGGTCCCGCTTGCCCATTACGCCGCCGCCCGAGCAACGCCCGACGGAGTGATGGGCTGGTCGATGCGGAAGCTTTCGCCACCCCGGAACAGCAGACCTTCGAATGTCTCCGAGAACAACTCGAAATCGTTCCGGCTGTTCAGCTCGGAGTCGCGCACGAGGCCCAGGTCCAGCGTGCCGCCGTCGAGGAACTGGAACGCTCCGGCCGGGAACACGTAGGAGACGATCGACGTCGGCCACGTGTTGACCGGCCCCGGGTTCTGCGGGTTGAAGTTCTGCCCGGCCTCCCCGTCCAGAGCCCACGTCGGCGCCAGGTTCCGCGCGCTCAGGTACTCGGCGAGTTCGGCATCGGTGACGCCGAGCGTGGAGTCACCCGGCTCCTGACGAGCGAGGTCGGACCGGAGGATCCCGCGCGCCCAGTGGGGGAGGACGAGCTGCAGCGGCGCGTCGGGCCGCATGCGGAGACGGCTACGCGTCCCGGTCGCCACGCGGTCCAGGAGCGGCAGGAGGACCCTGGCAGCTCCGAGACCGGCGGTCTCGCCAGACGTCCCAGACACGGACGTCGAGAGGCTGCCGAGCTGGGTGAGCAGCTGCTGCTCGGCCACCCGTGCGTGCACCGCGAGCGCCAGGTCCACGACCCGTGCGATGTGCTCGGGGTATGCCCCGGCCATCAGGTTGCCGAACTCGATGATGTTGGTGATCGCCTGGACATTCACCTTGATCTCAGGCCCGGGAACGACCCGCAGATGCGGCTTCCGGATCGCCGGGTTGGTCACCGCGTCGATGTCGTCCTGCACGGTCCAGATGCCGATCGCGGCGTTGACGTCCGCGAGGCTCGGCGGGCGCATGAAGCGCACCCCGCCGCGCTCGGTGGTGAACGTCGGCAGCGCGTTCTTGACCGGCCGGTCGGTGACCTCGAACCCGGGCAGCGCGTAGTCGCTGTCTTCCATCGCACCCAGGCCGCCGGCTGCGGTGATGGCCTCGATGACGCGGCCCTCGTGCTCCTCGGCGGCGGCATCGATGCTGGCCGTGATGGTCTCGGCCGAGTCGCTGGACCGGAGCATCCGGTCGTGGGGGCGCGCCGCGTTGATGCGGACGACGCGGGTCTTGTCGCCGTCCGTGCCGCGGCTGGTGGAGTGGTGGCGCAGTGCGTCCACGAACTCGGTGGCGATGCCGTGGCGGTCGTGGATGGCGTGCCCGGACGCGGTGAGCGCGGACGCGGTGTCACCGCTGGTGAAGCGGGGGCGCCGGTCGGCGGGAACGGCGGCGCGCCCGGCCTGGAAGGCCCGGAGGGTCCGCTCGTTCTCGTGCCGGTCGATGATCTCGTCCTCACGGCGCTTGCGCTCGGACGTCAGCGCGCTCGCGGCGGATGCCAGGATGCCCAGCTCCTCGCCGCTGGCGACCTTGGACGGGTCGCCCTGGGTGGCTTCGAAGGCCTTGATGACGAGCTGACGCAATTCGTTCAGCTCGGCGTCGGACAGCTCGGTGATTCGGGCGAGCAGTTCGCGGATTCGACTCATGATGTAGCTCCCGGGGGATCGCAGTGCGATCGACTCAGCCGGGCTGCCGCCGCGAGCGTCATGTGCTCGCCGGATCACCGATTCTGCTGCCCTCGCACGTAGGCGCCGGGCTGTCGTTCTGGGGCGATCGTACGACTAAGGCCGCCGGTTGTTGGTTCGCGTCGTTGCTGCGTGGGGTGTGGCGGGCTCGCCGCGAAATTGACGACTCCACGTACCTAGGAAGCGAATCAAGATAATCATGATTGCACCGCTTGCCACGGCCAGAGAAACCTGGCCGGAAGTGGTCACACCGGCGGGGCGATTCTCCAAGAGGAGGACTCTGATGACATTCTGGAAAATGAAAGCAGGTGTGATCAGGGCGGCAACGGTGAAAACGACCAAGTTGAGACGGGAAGGAGGCGCGGTCGAAGACCCCTGCACGGGTCGCCCGGTCTCCTCGAAGAGGGTCGCATGTACCTTCACATCTTGGGCGGCGCCACCATCCACAACGAGTTGAAGCGTGAAGTTGTCTCCTGGGTTCATATTCATGGGCGCGATTTGGAGCGCGTCCACACCGATTTGGTCGATGTTCGGCGTGTCATCAGCGCTCATCTTTGAGGGCAGATACGTGACTGAATGAATACCGGCCTTCGGTATCTGAAGTGTCATGGGTCGGATGAAGTCGGAAGCTGCGATACCTCGGGTGCCTGCGTTCGTTACGCGCACCGTAAGAAGTCGGGGCCGGTGAAGGTCAGAGCCGTTGTAAGTGACTTTCAAGCCCGTCGGAGCGTTTCGCCCCACGAGAAACTCGTCCACCTCGACGTGCCATCGGATACGACGGGTCGTCTTGGCGGCGCGGAAGAAGTACCAACTGATGATCGCGCCGATGATGGCACCGGCCACGGTGGTAGCAACTGCTTCGGTGTGTTCACCGAGAAAGTCGAGCACCCGTGCAGGGTATGAGACTGGACGGTTCCCCCAGCGCGCCATCGCGCGCGTCGTCTGGGACCAGTCCGTGTCTCAAGATCACGCCGCCGATGGACGCACGCGGTCTTGAAGTCCGCGCCGCCGGTCAGCCGCCGGTCAGGTCCTCCTGACGCAAGATCACAGCGCCCGCCGCGAGATTGTTCGCGGCGGGCGTTGTCGCGTGCCTGGCGCGGCGCTCAGCCGCTTGACGCCGGGGTCAGGCGGCTCGGCTCAAGACCAGGCGAACGGTCGACGGCCACCAGCGGTCTCCACCCCGCGCAGTGGGCACGCCGTCGAGGGTCAGCCGGTCCGCGATCTCGGTCAGCGTCGCGCCGCCCTGGCGCAGCTCGACCACGCGGGCCGCGACGTCGCTGCTGATGGTGACGGGCCGGCCGACGTGGATGCCCTTGGCCTTCGCGGCTGCCAGGCCGTCCTTCGTGCGTTGGCCGATCATCCGGCGCTCGAGCTGTGCCACCGCCGCCATCACCGTTGCGACGAACTCGCCGGTGGGAGAGGACAGGTCCAACCCGATGTCGAGCACCACCAGGTTCCACCGGTTGGCCTTCGCCCGGGCGATCAGGGACGCGAAGTCCGCGACCGACCTGCTGACCCTGTCGATCTTCGTGGCCAGGATGGCGTCGGCCTGGCCGGACTCGACCAGCTCGACGGCTCGCGCCCACCCCTCGCGGCCCTCCAGGTGGGCCCCTGACAGCCCGGCATCCTCGGCCCAGGCGACGACCGTCCAACCGCGCGCCAAGGCCGCCAGGGTCAGCTCACGGCGCTGAGCATCCAGGCCGTGGCCGTCGTCTGCCTGCTCGCGGGTGGAGACCCGGGTGTACGCGACGACGCGCATCACCACGGCTCGCTATCCGGGTTGTCGGGGTCGACCGGCGGGCCGTTGCGCTCGTCGTAGGCGCCGTCCTCGGGCTGGTCGACGGGCTCAGGCTCGGTCATGCCTGGACTCGGAAGGCGATGCGGCAACCCTCAGCCGTGGCGTCGAAGCGCCGGACGGCCAGCTTCACTCCCTCGACTCGGCCAGCCGCATGTAGGTGACTGACGACGGTCTGTGCTTCGCAGGCGTTCTTGCGACCGGCGTACGGCGCCAGGCTGAACCGGCCCGGCAGGTCGTACCGCTTGCCGGTCTTGACGGCTTCGGCGACCAGCTGGACGAACGGGTTGGGCTTCGAGTTCTTGCGGGTGCTGGCGGGCAGCTCGGCGTCTGATGCGGGCTTGGTGCCGCTGGCGATCTGCTGGAAGTCGATCACGGGCGTGGCCTCCTTGTGTCGTTGCGAGACGGTTCCGCCTCGGAACGAACAATCGACCGCGCGATGAGGTTCGTCAATCACTAACCGTCCAGTTGCGGTAACTCGGCGTGATATCGCAGTTCGAGCGTGATGGGCTGGCGTGGCGCCCTGAGTGGGGGAGGGGAGCCGTGCGGGGCTGGGCGCGTGCTGCCTTCGCAATGGCTGACACCCGAGCACGTGTCATCGATTCGGGAGCCGTGACCGATACGGCCAGTAGCGCGGCGCACAGGATCGGAGGTAACCTGGGTCAACTGGCCGAGCAGGGCCGCGAAGTGAACTGGCGATCCGCCAACTAGCTTCGAGTTTGCCTGCAAGGCAAGGCAGGGCGCGATGCCCTGAGCGACGCCCATATAGCAACATCAGCAGTACGGCAGCCCTCGGGCCGCTGCTCGCAACTCACTGGCCTAGCGACTGTGAGAAGCGACCGGCGAACAACCCGAGGAAATGACCCGCAAAGGTCGCCGAGGCCCCTAGTCCTCACCTATATATGCTGCCGAGCACGGAAACTGCGGTCTTCGACAGATCCGCACTCGCTGGGGGTGTGGGCTGATGCGGAGAACCGATGGAGTGGCACCTGCTGGTCGCTGGCCTTCTTGGCTCGGGCGGCCTCGCGGCGGTTCTCGTGAAGGCTCTTCACGAGGGCGGTAGCCTTCTTCGTCAGCGCTCGGCTCAACAGCATCAGCGCTGGGCGTTCGAGGTAACCGGCGATCCGCGCGTGCTTCATCATGAGCTGCGGCCGCCGAACACCCCCGAGGCCCTGCCTGGGCCGCGTGTCATCGATCATTCGATTGACGATCAGCCATCTGAACCCACCGGGTTGAGGGGCGTGGTCGCGCGCCTCTTTCCGCATCGCTTGCGATGACCTGCCTGTTGGTTCGCACTACGCCAGGCCGTGCTGCTTCGTTACCCAGGAAGCCTTGATGCCAAGTGCGGTCAGAAGCGCCTTCTGGTCACCGTCGAAGTCTGGACCGTAGACAAGACGGTCGAACTTGCAACTCAGCTTGGCTTGAGGGGTCTTGACTGATTCTGAGGTACCAATCTCGTTCAACAAGAAATCCCGAAGTGCGACAACATCATCGGCCTCGTACCGACAGGAGACGCCGAAATCTAGGGCGACGGCGCGGTCCTCGGCCAACAGTTCCCGGAAGGTCTGGGTGCGCCGGTGCGCCAAGTCTCGCACTGCGTAAGGCTTGAGGGGAGTCGACCCGCTCAGTAGTGCGCGAGCATTCGCGGGCAGCCCGTCTGTATCAGCGACCGTGCCAGAGCTGCCGACACGTCCAGCGGCAAGAAGTGGGTAGTACACCGGCACATACTTCGCACCACGGAAAAGGCGCGGCAGAAGGTCCTTCAGGAGAAGGCTGGCGTTATGGTCGGTAGCGCCATTGAGCATGTCGCGCACAAGGTCCGCGCGGCTGAGCGCTCGATACCCCCTCTCGCCCAGACGTTCCATCGTCCCGATGCCGACAACGACCTCGATATCTTCGGGGTCGGCTCCTTCTTCCATCGGGAGCACGTGAACGCGCCCGGACGGTTCAGTAGAGAACGTCAGCTCGTAGACGCTCTCCCGCAGCTGCCGAAGCATTTTCACGGAGAATTTCTGCGGAAGTTCGCCAAGCATGTCGTAGAGCTGGGTGTAGTCGTCGCAGACGTACTCCCGGATGCTAAGCGTGTGGGGTTCGACGGTAAGGGAGCTGCGCGTGAGGGCCCCAACGTCGTCCGCGGATCGCGGGCGACGCACGAAGATGAGCTGGTCGTTCAAGACGTCGATCTGCTCAGGGGTCAAGCAGGTGATTAGGTTGCTGAGCATCCGGTTGATGTGAGGGTCACTGAGGCTGTACCCCAGGAACATCACTGGATGCTCAACAAGCATAGTGAGTAGCTTTGCAATCAGATACGGGTTTCGTTCCCAGTATGCGTCGTAATCCTCGCTTGTGAGAACCATCGACTTGGGATCAGTCACTGAACCATGGATTTTGTAGATCTCACCGATCGTCTGGGTCGTAGCAAAGAGGACGTCCTGCTGTCCTACGAACACCTCCAAGTCGGACAGCGTCTCATCAAAGATCGTGTCCCAGTTGGTTGTGACGACGGCGTGAGTGCGGACCCGAGACAAAGCGTCGAGTTCCGCCGTGACATCATCCTCGTTGATGTACTCTAGACCGCTAATGGCTTTCGCCATCTCGAACTTGAGAGGGTCGGCCTCTCGTTCGACCTCTGCCTGGAATGATGCCCGAGAATCCTCGTACTGGTCATCCGTGAACCAGATGTCATAGAACTTCTCTGCAATGAGTGAAGCAATCTGCGGCTTATCGTTCTTAGCGCGCCCGCGGTAGAAACTGATGGGGCGGTCGGTGAGGTCGGCGAACTGCTCCAGCAATCCATCCCAGTCTGGCGATCCGATGTAACGTCGCGACATCCCTGAGCCGACGAACAGCACCGGTAGAGCGTTCGCCGCGACCAAGACGTCACGCAGGGCAGCCAGGTGCTCAGGCATGGACTGGTCAGACTCGTTAGCCACGGCGTGACCGTAGAGCAGCGCACCGACAGAACCCCATCGCCGGGCCTGGTCTCACCGCGACTTGATCAGGTGCCACTCCATGCGGATGGGCAGGTCGACGGCGCCCGAGTGCCGAACGCACAGCCAGGCCCAGGGCAAGACCCGTATCGCGCCGCGATAGGTGAACGTCCGGTCGTTGGACGGGTAGATCGGCAACTCGTCGCGGAGCACGATCGAGCCCCGCACCGGCGTCGCCTCGTCGCTCGGGATCGACATCTTGCAGACGTAGCACTGAACCGGCTCCATCAGCTCCGGGTGCTCGCGCGCCAGGTGGCCCGCCATGCAGCCGGACCCGTGCCGATCCTCCGGCTTGCTGCACATCAGCCGGCCGGGGTGGTCGAGGCACAGGTACGCGCGGAGCTCGCTGTCCCGGCCCTGGCCCTTGACCGCGTGCCCAACGTTCGGCACGTAGGCCGCATCGACGGCATGGAGGCACGACTGAACGTGCCGACCGGACATGGCAGGGGAAAGAGCCTTCTCGGCCTGGGTGATCGCCTTGGCGCAGAGCCGGTTCAGCTCCGGAATCGCCAAGGCATTCTCCATCGCCGTGTCGACGTCGTACTCCAGGCCCTCGGTCTGCTCGGGGGTCAGGTCGTCGTAGTCGTCGCTCATGATCTGTTCTCACTTTCTGTGTAGGTGGACATGCGGTCATGCATCTCCACGTGCTCGTGGAGAAGTCGAAGGGCCCGGCGGCAATCGGCCGTGACCAGCTGAGAGGCCCCAGGAGTCCGGCCCCAGTAGTCGGCCATAAGGTTCAGCCAGTAGGCCCACCGGAGACGCTTGGTGGCGATCTCAGCCGCCGGAACCGAGGCCTCCGAGAAGGTGAGCCGCCAGTGGACCGGCCGACCGTCCCGGTAGCCGATGCCCTCCGCGCCGGTGACCCGGACCCCCAGCAGCTCGGACAGCTCCGCCAGGGGAGGAGGGCCCAGCGCACCGGTCATGGCGGTCGGCTCGGCGGCCGTCAGGGGCTCACCGGCGGCGGCTGCATCGATGTGGCCGCTGACGACCGACAACTTGGGAGACCCGCCAGCGACCTCGCGGGCCTCGAAGTCGCGCATCTGCTGCTTGAAGCGCGCTCCATCGCGTCTCTTGCCCATCATGGGTCCTTTCATCATGGTCTTCGGTGGATTGATATCTGCACGTCGGGCATCTGTACTTGCGTGCAGATCGGCGTACATTTGCTTCGGCGTACAGATGAGCGAACCCAGCAGAAACTGCTGGTAGATGGCCAGTCGGTGGATCTGCACCTGCGTACAGATCCACCAACAGAACCCTGTCTGGGGTTACGTAGTAACGGCCTAGTACAGATCGACCATCACGGCGAGATCGAGTAGAAGTCAGCCTTTCCACGCTTCTCGTGCGTCAAGACGCCCTCGGTCACGAGATCGGTGATTGCGGTACTCACCGTGGCGCGGTTGCCCTTCACGGCGGCGGCGATCTTTGTGGTAGGTCGCGGCTCATTGTCGGAAAGCAGAGTCAAAATCTCGGCCTTCTTCTTCTCGACCGCATTCATGCCCACCTGGGCCATGGCCGAGAGCGTCGCGATGTCATCGCCGGCGGACAGCGAGCACTGGACGTCGGCACCGCCGCCGGTGGACGACATCGAGAACTTGGCGACGATGTCTTTCTTGGCCGCCTCGGTGCCGCCCATGTTGTCCTTGTGCAGCCGCAGGACGGCCTGGCCGTGACGACCGCGGCCGAAGGGCGCGACGACCTCCATGCGATACATGGCGCCCTGCACGATGCCGGTCTTGCGGATCGACCCCATCGGCCTGGTCTTGTCACCGTGGCCCACGTGGTCGATGACCAGCACCGCGATGCCCGCGTCGGTGAACGGGTTGATCATGCGGCGGTAGACCGCCTGGATGTCCTGGGAGCTGTTCGGGTCCAGGCCCGTGGCGTCCAGCGCGCCGGTCAGCGAATCCATGACGACCAAAGACGTGCCAGGAGGAGGCGTGGGCGGCTCATCGCCCTCGGAGACGCTGCAGTAATACAGCCGCTCCACGACGTCGGCGTCGGGCACCCCCAGCGCCCGCATGCGGGCCAGCCACACCCGGACGGTCGTCTCGTAGTCGATGACCACGACGGAGTGCCCGGCGCGGATCTCCTCGGCGGCCGCCCACTGGGCAATCGCGGTCTTGCCGGAGCCGGGGTCGCCGAAGACGCAGTTGGGCAGGCCCGAGTAGAGCAAGAACCGGCCGTCCTGGCGCTGCACGACGTCGGGCACGATCGGAGTGAGCCCGTCGGCATAGATCGCGGCCAGGTCGACCCGCGGCCACTTCGCGCTACCACTGAGACTGCCCACAACTTCGTCGGCTCGCTTCTGGGCAAGGCGACGCATGAGTTCATTGCTGAAGATGCCGCTATCCGAAAGCTGATCCGTCGGGCCGGTCAGAATTCGCAGTTCTTCCGCGGTGGACTGGCGCTGCGGCCAGCTATCGTCGTTCACAGCGGATCACTTCCAATAGGCGAACCGTTAGGCGAGGACTGGCAGGCACTCGTCGACCTCGAAGGCAGCGGGACTCGGACTTCAGCCGTCCGGGTCCTGTTGTCGTTCGGCCTCACGAGGACATCCACTGCTTATGCGCCAGCGAGCGGTCACCGCGCGACCGACGCGGCTGGTGCAACGTCGCCAGCGACTCCGCCGTGAACAGGTCCTCGATGGGCCGTTCCAGCAGTTCAGCGGCACGCTTGCGCAGCTCGTGCGACGGCGGGCAGTAGCCGTAGATAGCCAGCCGGACGTGCGAGTAGGGGTGGACCCCGGTCAGCTCAGCGAAGACCGAGTGCGAGTAGCCGGCGGTCCAGATGATTTCGCGGATGGGCTGCGGGCCGAAGCGGTTGTAAGCCATCAAGGCTCCCTGGGTTCGCGGAACCCAGGGCAGGGCACAAGTGTGCCGCTGGGTTCCTGGTGTTCTTCCTCGGACCCAACGGCTACGTCGTTCGGTTAAGACAAATCTAGCCTAGTTGTTACCAATGTCTACCCCGGCGCGCGATCGAGAATGGCGTCGGTGTGTCATTAAGAGACGCGTCTTGCAAGAATGCTCTCTTACGTGTCGCTGACTGCGAGAAAAGTCAATCTTCGATGACTTTATGGATCAGCGCATGAGCGTGGTGACTTCATCCACCCGCTGCGCGCTGGTGACCTGCACGGGCTGGTTCGCGTGCATCCGCGTCAGCCAGAGCGCCGCGCGCTCGTCAGGAGTCAGCCCGGCCAGCGCCGCGTCATCGATGGCCGGAACGCCGTCCGGCAGCGTCTCGACCTTCCACTCGATGAAGGCACGGCGAGCCATGACTCTGGCTGCGTGCTCGGCCCGGCGTTCGGCCAGCTGGTCGACCGTCTCGCCGCGCTTGGCGGTGATGGTCGAGGTCATGTCGGACGGGTGCGGGTTCACGATGACGCGATCCATCATGTGTAGGAGCAGAGTTCGCCGCCAAGCCACGTCGTCCGCGTGCTCGCGCCATGCGTCATTCAGCGACCGCCCACCGGTGTCGAGTACGAACGTGGCCCTCTGCGTCGCGCTGAGCCGTCGCCGGTTCGCCTCGACGCGCTCGGTGATTCGGTCGCGCTGGCGGTTGTAGGTCGGCCGGTCGATGACGTCGTCGTACAGCTCGTCCTCAAGCCGGCGAAGGCGGCGCTCGTCCTCGCGGACGGCCTGCCGGAGTTCGTCATCCTCGGCCGACTCGTCGCGCGACGTCAGGCCATCTCGCACGGCCGGGACGTCGAGCACGGCCAGCACCTGGCGTACGACGAACGTCTCGGCAGCGTCAGAGTTGATCCGGATCCTCCCGCAGCCGTTCGTGATCGGGCTGCAGATGAAGGACACCCGGCGCTGGGTTGTGTCCAAGTTCTTCTTGACCGTGTTGCTCGTCAGCTTGGCTCCGCAGAGCCCGCAGACCATGAGGCCACTCAGCATGTACTTCTGAGCCGGAAGCCAAGACTGGCGAGTGGCGCGGTCGTCGTCGTTCAGCAGCGTGACCAGCCGGTCCCACGTCTTGCGGTCGAGGATGCCCGGCCACTGACCCGCGTGCTCCTGGCCTTCGTACAAGCGGATGCCGACCGTGTTGGGGCTCGTGAGGACTCGCTTGAGCGTTCGTGCGCCCCATCGCGCACCTTCCGGGCTGCGCTTGGTCGGGGCTGTCAGCAGGCCACGACCGTTGAGGGACATGCACACCGAGTAGAGGGTCTCGCCGTTCAAGATGCGGCGGGCCGACTCGCGCACGATGTCCGCGCGCTCGGGGTGGTGCTCCAGCTTGCCCTGTTCGCCCTTGGGCCCGACCCGCACGAAGCCGTAGGGGACCTGGCCGCCGTGCCACTCGCCTCGCTGTGCGCGGTGCCGCGACGCATCGGTGACGTTCGCACTGATCTCTTCCGCGTAGTAGGCGTCCGAGTTGGCGTCGTTCCGCAAGTCACGACGCACTGTGTGCTTGGACAAGTCGAGCAGCCCACGCCGAAACAGATGGAAGGTCGTCCCGCGCTCGCGGTGCAGGTCGAACAGCGCTTCCCACTCAGCCGGGCGACGGGTCAGCCGCGATGTCGAGAACGCCACGACAACGTCCACCCGGCCCGCTCGCGCCGCCGCCAGCATGCGTTCGTACCCGGGACGGCCGCGACGGCTCAGCGTGGAGGCGGACACGTCGTTGTCGCTGAAGAGCTCCACCACGTCGTACCCGTACTCGTCGCACAGGTCACGGCAGTCCCGCTCCTGGCGGTCGACACCGACCCGTCGACTTTCGGGGTCAGATGAGATCCGCAGGTAGATCGCGGCTCGACGTGGTGCTGTTGCGTTCATCACTTCGAAATTGTATTAGCTGCTACGCAACCTGCTGGCTGCGCTCAACACCGGGCACGACGGGGGCTGCGGCACCCTGCACGTCAACCGGGCCGCCGACCTGCCGGCCCGGCTGGAGGCGCTCGGGGTGGCCGCCGGGCTGGACCGCCTGGCGGTGCACAGTCAGGCCGCCGCGGCGCTGGCGGTGGTGGTGCACCTGCGCCGGGGGCCCGCCGGGCGTCGGGTGGACGAGCTCGGCGTCGTCCGCCGGGTGGGCGAGCTGGTCGAGGTGGTGCCGGGCTGGCGGGCCGACGGCGGCGCGGTGCCGGGGCGCCCGGAGCTGGTCCGGCTGCTGGGTGCACCGTGAGCGCCGGCCTGCTGTGCCTGGCCGCCGCCCTGGTGTGCTGGCCGCGGCCGACGGCACGTGTGGTGCGCCGGCTGGGCCGCCGCGGCCGCCCGGCGCGGGCCGTGCTGCCCGGCGGGTGGACGCTGGCCCCGCTGGGGGGCCTGGCGGCGGCGCTGCTGGCCACCCCCGTCGTCGGGCTGCTGGTCGCCGGCTGCCTCGCGGTCGCCCTGCGTGCCTGGCGACGGCGGGCCGGGGACCGCGACCTCGACAGGCAGGTGCGGGCGCTGGCCGAGGCGCTGGGTGTGCTGGCGGCCGAGCTCCGGGCCGGGCGGCCGGCCGAGGAGGCCACCCGCACCGCGGTGGCGGCCTGCCCGCACCCGGTGGTCGCCGGGGCGCTGGCCCCCGCGCTGCGCAGCGGGGCCGTCGACGACGCGGTCCCCGAGGCATCGCGCGCGGTGCTGGCCCGGGTCGCGGCCGCCGCGGTGGTCAGTGCCCGGACCGGGTGCTCGCTCGCCGCCGTCGTGGGGGCGGCCGAGGACGACCTGCGGGCCCGGCTGGCGACCGCGGCCGAGCTCCGTTCGGCCGTGGCCGGGCCCCGGGCGTCGGGTGTCGTGCTGGCCGGGCTGCCGGTGCTGGGCCTGCTGATGGGCGCCGGGGTGGGAGCCGACCCGTGGCGGGTGCTGACCACCACCGGCACGGGCACGCTGCTGCTCGTCGCGGGGGTGGGTCTCGAGGTGGCCGGGCTGGCCTGGACCGGCCGGCTGGTCCGTCGGGCGGCGCGCGCGTGACCCCGGCGGTGCTGCTGTGCCTCGCCGCGGCGCTGCTGCTCTGGGCGCCCGCCCGGCACGTCGGGGCCGACCGGCTGCGGCGCCCTCCCGCCCCGGGCGCGACCCTGCCCACCCCGCCGGCCGGGCTTCGGCGGCGCTGGGTGGTGGCCGGGGTGGCGGCCGCCGCCGTGCTGGCCCTGGGCGGCGTCGGGCCGGGCACGGTCGTCGTGGCCGGCGCGGTGGCGGTCGGCCTCGAGAGGTGGCAGCGGCGGGCCGCTGAGGGTCCGGGGGGCGACGCGGACGCCCGGCGGGTGCGCGCCGACCTCCCGGTGGCCGCCGACCTGCTGGCCGTCTGCCTGTCCGGGGGCACCCCGGTGACCGGGGCGGTGGCGGCGGTCGGTGCCGCGGTCGGGGGCCCGTTGGGTGGTGCGCTGGACGACGTCGCCGGCCGGCTGCGGCTGGGCGCGTCGGCCCGCGTCGCCTGGGCCGACGTGCCCGAGGGGGCGGCGGCGCTGGCCCGGGTGGTGGTGCGCGCGGGGGAGTCCGGGTCCGCCGTCGTCCCGGCGCTGCAGCGGCTGGCCGCCGACAGCCGGGTGGCCGAGCGGGCGGCCACCTCGGTCGCGGTGCAGCGGGCGGGGGTGTGGGTGCTGGCCCCGCTGGGGCTGTGCTTCCTGCCGGCGTTCCTGTGCCTGGGCGTCGCGCCGTTGGTGCTGGGCATCGCCGCGGACGTCTTCGGGTGAGCACGGACCACGCGGGGGCGCTGGCCGTCGTCCCCAACGCAGGGCGTCGTCCACAGGACCTGCGGGGAGGCCCCGGCCGGACCCGCCGGCACCCAGGCTCGGACCGTGCCCCGAGAGCCGGGACGCAGGGAGGACGAGACGGTGGACGAGCAGCAGACGGTGGACGGGTACGACAGCTCGGGGACGGCGACCGCGGGGCCGCTCCGGCGGGGGTGGGCCCGGCTGACCGCCGACCCCGAGGAGGGCATGAGCACCGCGGAGTACGCCGTCGGCACGGTGGCGGCCTGCGCGTTCGCAGCGGTGCTCTACCAGGTGGTCACCGGCGGGTCCGTGGTCACCGCGCTGACCGGCCTGGTGGCCGACGCCCTCGCGACGCTGGGCTGAGGGCGTGGCCGGCCGGCGGTGGGCCCGCCGCGCACGGGACGAGCGGGGGATGGTCACCGCCGAGACCGCCGTCGTGCTCCCGGTGCTGCTCCTGGTGCTGGCCGGTGCGGTGGCCGCGGTCGTGGTGGTCGGCGCCCAGCTGCGCTGCGTGGACGCGGCCCGGGAGGGTGCGCGGGCCGCGGCGCGCGGGGAGAGCAGCGCCCTCGTCACGTCGCTGGCCGGCCGGGCGGGTCCCGACGGCGCCGTGGTCACCTCGACGGTGACCGGGGACCAGGTCACCGTGACCGTCTCGGCACGGGTCCAGCCGCTGGGACCGCTGCCGGTGGCGGTGACCGTGTCCGCCACGGCGACCGGGTTGGTCGAGCCCGGCGTCGGGGGAGCACCCCCGTGAGGGACGACGACGAACGCGGCTCGGCCACCGTCTGGGTGGTCGCGCTGGCGGGCCTGCTGGCGGCGCTCGGTGCGGTGACCGTGCTGGTCGGTGCTGCGGTGGTGGCCCGGCACCGGGCGACGACGGCCGCCGACCTGTCCGCGCTGGCCGCGGCCGGGCGGGCGGTGCTCGGCGACCCGGCGGCCTGCGTCACCGCGGGGGAGGTCGCCGCGGCCAACGGGGCGGCACTGACCTCGTGCGTGGTGGCCGCCGACGCGGTCGCCTCGGTGGAGGTGTCGGTCCCGGTCCGGCTGGGGCCGCTGGGGGTGACCGCCGCCGAGGCCCGCGCCCGGGCGGGCCCGGTCCCGCCGGGCACCGACACAGCGACCGCGGCCGGCCGGGAGCCGGGTCAGAAGACCAGGTCGTCCTCGTCGGGCCGGGTGTACCGGTCCTCCGCGGCGTCGGCGTCCTCGGGCCCGGACTCCGGCGCGGCGTCCTCGGGGTCGGCCGGCGCCTCCTCGGGCCACGGCACGGCCTCGTCCGGGCGCACCGCGCGCGGAGGGCGGACCGTGGTCACCGGCGGTGGGGCGCCGAGGGAGCCGCTGAGCCGCTGCCTGCGCCGCAGTGCCCGGGAGTGCGCCGAGGAGGTCGCCGCGCGGGCCAGCGCGTGCGGCCCGCCCAGGCCCCGGGGGTCGGCAGCCGCCGGGTCCCCGGCGTCGTCGCTGTCCTCGTCGCCGGTGTCCCCGGCGGCGGCCAGCTCGTCGAGCACCACGTCGAGCACCCGGACCGCGCCGGCCTTGTCCAGCGGGTCGTTGCCGTTGCCGCACTTGGGGGACTGCACGCACGAGGGGCAGCCGGACTCGCACTCGCAGCTGGCCACGGTCGCCCGGGTCGCGGTCAGCCAGCGGCGCAGCACCGCGTGCCCGCGCTCGGCGAAACCGGCGCCGCCGGGGTGACCGTCGTAGACCACGATCGTCGCGGCGCCGGTGTCCGGGTGCAGCGCCGTCGAGACCCCGCCCAGGTCCCACCGGTCGCAGGTCGCCAGCAGCGGCAGGATGCCGATCGCAGCGTGCTCGGCGGCGTGCAGCGAGCCGGGCAGCTCCAGGTCGTCGAGCTCCGCGCGCGCGATGGCCCGCTCGTCGAGGGTCAGCCACACCGCGCGGGTGCGCAGCTGCCGGGCCGGCAGGTCCAACGGGAACTCCGCCAGCACCTCGCCGGTGCCCAGCCGCCGCCGCTGGTAGGCCACCACCTGGTTGGTGACGTCGACGGTGCCGGTGTGGGCGGTGACCGTTCCCAACCGGCGGGTGGTGTCGATGTCGACGATGGACAGGTCGGTGACGTCGCGGGCCACCGTCGTCCACTCGGGGCTCTCGGGGTGCACGGCCGCGCAGGCGTCCTCGACGTCGAGCTCGTCGACCACGTAGGTCTCGCCGCGGTGCACGTACAGCGCGCCCTCGTGGACCGCGGAGTGCGCGGCATCGCCGTCGACGGTGCCCAGCAGCCGACCGGTGGAGCCCTCGATGATCGACACCGGCTCGGCCCCGGAGCCGCGGATGTCGACGTCGGGCCGGCCCCGACCGGCCCAGTACCAGCCGGTGGGCCGCTCGCGCAGCTGACCGGAGGCCACCAGCTGGTCCAGCGCGGCGCGGGCGGCGTCGCCACCGAAGTCGGCCAGCTCGTCGGCGGTCAGCGGCAGCTCCGCGGCCGCGCAGCACAGCTGTGGCCCCAGCACGTAGGGGTTGGTGGGGTCGGTGACGCTGGCCTCGACGGGCCGGCCGAACACCGCGCGCGGATGGTGGGCCAGGTAGTGGTCCAGCGGGTCGTCGCGGGCGACGAAGACGACCAGCGACTCCCGCTGCGCGCGCCCGGCACGCCCGGCCTGCTGCCACAGCGAGGCCAGCGTGCCCGGGTAGCCGGCCAGCACGACCGCGTCCAGGCCGGCGATGTCGATGCCCAGCTCGAGGGCGTTCGTCGTCGCCACCCCGAGCAGGTCCCCGGCCGACAGCGCACGCTCCAGCTCGCGGCGCTCCTCGGGCAGGTAGCCGCCGCGGTAGGACTCCACCCGGCGCACCAGGTCGGTGCGGCCGCGGTCGGTGAGGATCCGGCGGGCCTGGTCGGCGACGGACTCCGCCGACCGCCGGGAGCGGACGAAGGCCAGCGTGCGGGCGCCCTGCTCGACCAGGTCGGCCAGCAGTCCGGCGGCGTCGGCGGCGGCCGAGCGACGCAGCGGTGCCCCGTGCTCACCGGTCTTCTCCGTCAGCGGCGGCTCCCAGAGCGCGAACGTCGCGCCCGGGCGGGGCGAGCCGTCCTCGGTGACGGCGGCGACGGGCGCCCCGACCAGCCGGGTCGCCGCCGTCGCCGGGTCGGCCACGGTCGCCGAGGCGAGCACGAAGACCGGGTCCGCGCCGTACCGGCGGCAGATCCGTCGCAGCCGGCGCAGCACGTGCCCGACGTGGGAGCCGAAGACCCCCCGGTAGGCGTGGCACTCGTCGACGACGACGTAGGCGACCCGCCGCAGCGTGGAGGACCAGCGCTGGTGCCCGGGCAGGATCCCGCGGTGGACCATGTCCGGGTTGGTCACGATCCAGCGGGAGTGCCGCCGGACCCAGTCGCGCTCCTCCTGCGGGGTGTCCCCGTCGTAGGCCGCCGGGCGGACCGAGGGGTCGGCCAGCGCGGACACCGCCGCGAGCTGGTCCCGGGCCAGCGCCTTGGTCGGGGCCAGGTAGAGCACGCACGCGCGGTCGTCCTCGGCCAGTGTCGACAACGCCGGCAGCTGGTAGGCCAGCGACTTGCCCGACGCCGTCCCGGTGGCGACGACGACGTGCTGCCCGGCGTGCGCCAGCTCGGCGGCGGCGACCTGGTGGGCGTAGGGCTCGCGGACGCCGCGGGAGACCAGCCGGTCGCGCAGGTCCGCCGGCACCCAGGTCGGCCAGGCACCGGTGCTGGCCTCGCGGACCGGGAGCCGGTGCACGTGGGTGACCGGGGAGTCCTCCTCGGGCGTGCCGGTCAGCAGCGCCTCGAGCAGCTCGTCCCCGGGGAGCCCGTCCACGGCAGCCGGACGGGAGGCGGACGACGTCACCCCTCCACTGTCACACCTGTCGGCAACCAGGCGGTGACGGGGCGGATCTGTGGACGCCGTCCCCGCCTGTGGACGACGGCCGACGGGGCGCGCTCCCGGCGGACACCGTCTGTCCTGCCGGGCCCGACCGGGGCCCCATCGAGCAGGAGACACCCGTGCCCGACCTCGTGACCGTGCAACTGGACGACGCCGACGCCCTCGCCGGCCAGCTGGGTGGCCTGGGCGCCGAGCTCGCGGCCGAGGGGTCGGCCACCCGGGGGGAGGGGGCCCGTCTCGGGCAGGCGCTCAGCGGGCCGGCCGGCGAGCACCTGGCCGCAACGGGGCTGGGCTGGGGCGGGCTCGTCGAGTCGCTGGCGGCCCGCACCCAGGACCTCGCGACCGTGCTGACCGGTGCGGTGGCCTCCTACCGCGCCGTCGACGCGCTGGTGTCCGAGCGGGTCGGGGCCGGGCCGCACGCTGCGATCGCCCGATGAGCGGTCCGGTCGGGCTGGCCGCGATCGAGTCCTGGGACCTGCCCGCGCTGCAGACCGCCGTCGGTGGGCTGTCCGGGGTGCCCGAGTCACTGGGCGCCTGGCGGGTGCGGGTGGACTCGCTGGCCGAGCTGCTGCGCTCCACGCCGCTGTGGTCCGGCCCGGCCGCCGACGTCGCGGCCACCGCACTGGTCGAGCTGTCCACCACCGCCGGCCAGGTGCAGGCGGCGCTGGCCGGCAGCGCCGACTCGCTGGGCGTCGTGGTGACCCAGGCCGGCGCCGCGCAGGAGGCGGCCGCGTCGGCACGCGGCTGGGCCGCGTCCGGGCCGGTCGCCCTGTCCGACGACGGCCTCGTGCCGCCGATCGCGACCGCCGCGATGGCCGAGGACCAGCTGACCGCCGTGGCCGACCGCGAGCACGCCGCCAGCCGGGCCGAGGGCCACGCTCGCGAGGCCTTCACCGCGGCCGCCGCCGTGCTGGCCGCCGCGGGGGCGTCGGCGGAGACGCTGGTCGTGGCCGGTGTCGGAGGAGCAGGGCCGGTCGGTTTCGGCGACGTGGCCGCCGCCGCGGCCGCGGCGGTGTCCGCGCCCCCGGTGCCGCACGTCGACCCGACCGGCGCGGCCACCTGGTGGTCCGGGCTGAGCACCGCCGAGCAGCAGGCCGCGATCGTCGCTAACCCCGCCGGGGTGGGCCGACTGGAGGGCCTGCCCGCCTGGGCGCGGGACGAGGCCAACCGCAGTGTGCTGGCCGCGACCCTGGCCGACCCCACGGCACCCGGCCTGGCCGAGGCCCGGGCGACCGCCGCGCAGCTCGCCGTGGTCGAGGCGGCGGGCCAGACGGCCCAGCTGCTGCTCTTCGACCCGGTGCGCGGTCTGACCGCCCTGTCCGCCGGGGACCTGGACACCGCGCAGGCCGTAGGCGTGCTGGTGCCCGGGATGCTGACCTCGGTCACCGGGGACCTGGACGGCATGACCGGGGACGCGCTGAGCGTGCAGTCCCTGGCCCAGGCCGCCGCCCCGGGCCTCGCCGTCGCCACGGTGGCGTGGCTGGGCTACGAGACCCCGCACCTGGGCAACGTGCTGTCCCCGCGGCGCGCGGTCGTCGGCGGCCCTGACCTGGACCGGGCCCTGGACGGCCTGGCCGCCTCTCGCGCCGCGGGCGCGCTGGCGTCGGGCCCCGCCCTCCCGCGGACGACCCTGGTCGCCCACAGCTACGGCACCCTGGTCGCGGGGGAGGCGGCCCGCGCCGACGGCGAGCTGGCCGCCGACGCGTTGGTCCTGCTGGGCAGCCCGGGTGTCGGGGCGCACGAGGCGGGTGACCTGGAGGCCGACGAGGTCTTCGGCGCCTGGACCCCATTCGACCCGGTCTCGACGTCGGACTGGTACCAGGGCAGTCCCTTCGACGCGGGCTTCGGGGACACCGCGCTGCCCACCACCCCGGTGCAGCTGCACACCGAGTACTACAGCCCCTGGTTCCCGACCGTGGAGGCGATCGCCGAGGTCGTCGCCGGGACGCGGCGGCCGGACTGAGGGGTCCATCGACGGGTCCACCGACGGGCCGGGCCGGGAGGGCGGCGCGCCCGGGTCCGCTCGTCTCCGGCGGTCCCGTCGGCACCGTGGCCTACCGTGGCGCACGCCGAGCGGGCCGGAGCCACCGCCCTCCCGGTGCCCGGGTCGGTCCCGGCGCCTGCACACAGCAGCACCCGACAGGAGTCCCGTTGCCCACCAAGACCGCGAAGACCACCCCCGAGTCCGCCGAGGGCGGCAAGGCCACCCCGCCGCGCAAGCGGACCGCGGCGGCCTCCGGGGGCAAGCCGCTGGTCATCGTGGAGTCGCCGTCCAAGGCCAAGACGATCGCGGGCTACCTGGGCAGCGGCTACGTCGTGGAGGCCAGCGTCGGCCACATCCGGGACCTGCCGCGCAACGCCGCCGACGTCCCCGCCGCGCACAAGGGCGAGTCCTGGGCCCGCCTGGGCGTCGACGTGGACAACGGCTTCCACCCGCTCTACGTGGTGAGCCCGGACCGCAAGCAGCAGGTGGCCAGGCTCAAGTCGCTGGTCAAGGACGCCTCCGAGGTCTTCCTGGCCACCGATGAGGACCGCGAGGGCGAGGCCATCGCCTGGCACCTGGTCGACACCCTGCAGCCCAAGGTCCCGACCCGGCGGATGGTCTTCCACGAGATCACCCCGGAGGCGATCGCCCGGGCCCTGGCCAACCCCCGCGAGCTGGACACCGCGATGGTCGACGCCCAGGAGACCCGGCGGATCCTGGACCGGCTCTACGGCTACGAGGTCTCCCCGGTGCTGTGGAAGAAGGTGCTGCCCAAGCTGTCCGCCGGACGCGTGCAGTCCGTCGCCACGCGCATCGTGGTCGAGCGCGAGCGGGCCCGGATGCGCTTCACCGCCGCGGACTACTGGAGCCTGTCCGGCGTCTTCGACGTCCAGGACGCCGCCGCGGTCACCGACGAGGGCGAACCGACCAGCCTGACCGCCAAGCTGGCCAGCGTCGACGACCGCCGGGTCGCCACCGGCCGGGACTTCGAGCCCGACACCGGCACCGTGGCCAGCGACGTCGTGCACCTGGACGAGGCCGGCGCCCGCGGGCTGGCCGCCCGGCTGGAGGGCCGCCCGGTCGAGGTCGTGCGGGTGGACCAGAAGGACTACCGCCGCCGTCCCTACGCCCCGTTCACCACGTCCTCGCTGCAGCAGGAGGCCGGCCGCAAGTTCGGCTGGTCCTCCCAGCAGGTCATGCGCACCGCGCAGCGGCTGTACGAGAACGGCTTCATCACCTACATGCGCACCGACTCGACGAACCTGTCCGAGACGGCGCTGCGGGCCGCCCGCACCCAGGCCCGCGAGCTGTACGGCGACGCCTACGTGCCGGCCGAGCCCCGCCGCTACTCCAAGAAGGCCAAGGGCGCCCAGGAGGCGCACGAGGCGATCCGCCCCGCCGGTGACTCCTTCCGCACCCCCGGTCAGCTGGCCAGCCAGCTGGCCCGCGAGGAGTTCCGGCTCTACGAGCTGATCTGGCAGCGCACCGTCGCCTCCCAGATGTCCGACGCCGTCGGCAACACCGTCAGCATCCGGCTGGCCGGCACCTCGACCACCGACGAGGCCGTCACCTTCACCGCCAGCGGCCGCACGATCACCTTCCCCGGCTTCCTGCGGGCCTACGTGGAGAGCCGCGAGGAGCACGAGGTCGGCGACGCCGACGACGCCGAGAGCCGGCTGCCCCGGGTCACCCGCGGTCAGCTGCTGGACACCCGGTCGCTGGACGCCAAGGGCCACACCACCTCACCGCCCGCCCGGTACACGGAGCCCTCGCTGACCAAGGCGCTGGAGGAGTTCGGCATCGGCCGGCCCTCCACCTACGCCTCGATCATGCAGACCATCCAGGACCGCGGGTACGTCTGGAAGAAGGGCTCCGCCCTGGTCCCGACGTTCATCGCCTTCGCGGTGGTCAACCTGCTCGAGCAGCACTTCGCGGCGCTGGTGGACTACGAGTTCACCGCCTCCCTGGAGGGCGAGCTCGACGAGATCGCCGGCGGCACGCTGCGCCGGGTCGACTGGCTGACCGAGTTCTACTTCGGTGGCGAGGGCGGGCACGCCGGCGGCATCGCGGCCTCGGGCGGGCTCAAGTCCGTCGTCGGCCAGCGGCTGGAGGAGATCGACGCCCGCGGGGTCAACTCGATCCCGCTGCGCGCCACCACCTCCGACGGCAAGCCGGTCATGGTCCGGGTCGGGCGCTACGGCCCCTACCTGCAGGCCGGCGGCGAGGACGGCGCCCGCGTCTCCATCGCCGACGACATCGCCCCCGACGAGCTCACCCCCGAGAAGGTCGAGGAGCTGCTCAACGCGCCCTCCAGCGACCGCGAGCTCGGCAAGGACCCGGAGACGGGTCAGACCGTGCTGGTCAAGGCCGGCCGGTACGGCCCCTACGTCACCACCGTGGTCCCCGAGGACAGCAAGGAGTCCCCGCGCACGGGGAGCCTGTTCGCCTCGATGTCCCCGGAGACGATCACCCTCGAGGACGCGCTCAAACTGCTGACCCTGCCCCGCACGGTCGGCGTCGCGCCCGACGGCGAGGAGATCCAGGCGCTCAACGGCCGCTACGGGCCCTACCTGAAGAAGGGCACCGACTCCCGCTCCATCGAGGGCGAGGAGAAGCTGTTCACCACCACGCTCGAGGAGGCGCTGGCGGTCTTCGCCCAGCCCAAGCAGCGCGGTCGGGCCGCGGCCAAGCCGCCGCTGCAGGAGCTGGGCCCCGACCCGGTCACCAACGGCCTGGTCACCGTGCGCGAGGGCCGGTTCGGGCCCTACGTCACCGACGGTGAGTCCAACGCCAGCCTGCGCAAGGGCGACGACCCGCTGACCATCACCCTGGAGCGGGCCGCCGAGCTGCTCGCCGACCGGCGCGAGCGGGCCCCGGTGAAGAAGAAGGCGGTCCGCAAGACGACCGCGAAGAAGACGACGGCCAAGAAGACGACCGCGAAGAAGACGACGGCAGCCAAGACCACGGCAGCCAAGACGACGGCAGCCAAGACCACAGCGGCCACGGCGAAGAAGACGACCACGGCCAAGAAGACGACCGCGAAGAAGGCCGCCCCGCGGACGACCACCGGCACCGGCGTCGTCCCCGCGGGCGGCAGCTGACCGGACAGGACGACGGGGGAGCGGCAGGCGTGACCGACGGCGAGTTCGACCAGGCCGGCTGGGACGCCCGCCGCACCTCCTTCGGCTCGGTGGCCGCGGACTACGCGGCCCTGCGCCCGGGCTACCCGGCCGACGCGGTGACCGCGCTGCTGGGCGAGCGCCCGCTGCGGGTGCTCGACCTCGGTGCCGGCACCGGGCTGCTCACCGACCAGCTGCTGGCGGCCGGGCACGAGGTGGTCGCCGTCGACCCGTCCGCCCCGATGCTCGCCCAGCTCGGCGCCCGGCTGCCGCAGGTCACCGCTCACGTGGGCGGGGCGGAGGCGCTGCCGGTGCCCGACGCGAGCGTGGACGCCGTCGTCGCCGGGCAGGCCGCGCACTGGTTCGACCCCGCGCCGACCGCCGCGGAGCTGCGCCGGGTGCTGCGGCCCGGCGGGGTGGTCGGCTGGGTCTGGAACACCCGCGACCTCACCGTCCCCTGGGTCCGCGCCCTGGAGGGTGACCTGGGCGACGAGCTCCGTGGCCAGGAGGCCGACCAGGCCGTCGTGGACGCCTTCGCAGCCGCCCTGCCCGCCGACGTGGCGATGCACCAGTCCGGCGTCGTGCAGCGGCAGACCCCCGAGCAGGTGGTGCTGGGCATCGGCACCCGCAGCCACGTGGCCACCATGTCCCCGGCCGAGCGGGAGCGGTTCCTGGACGGTCTGCGCGACCTGCTGGCCCGGCACCCGGACACCGCCGGCCGTGAGGTGCTGGAGCTGTCGTACGTGACGCGGGCCTACCGGCTCGTCCCGCGCTGACCCACCGCGAACACCCGCCGGAAGGGCAGCAGCGTGGTGCCGTCCGGCCGCGGCGGGTAGGCCGTGCGCAGGGCGTCGGCGTACTCGGCCTCGAACCCCGGGGCGTCGTCCCCGAGGGCGGCCAGGACCGGGCGCAGCACGGACCCGCGCACCCAGCCCAGCACCGCGTCGGGTCCGGTGAGCACGTGCAGGTAGGTGGTCTCCCAGGTCCGGGTGGCCAGGCCGGCGGACTCCAGCACGCCCAGGCAGCCCGCCGGGTCGAGCACGCTGTCGGTGGTGGGTGCCAGGGCGCCGGCCCGGTCGGACCACCGCGGGTCCCGGCACAGGTCGGCCAGCAGCGCGTGGGTGGGGGCGGCGTGGTTGCCGGGGACCTGGAACGCCAGCCAGCCGCCGGGGGCCAGCGCCCCGGCCCACTCCACGACGAGCCGCGGGTGGTCGGGCACCCACTGCAGAGCGGCGTTGCTGACCAGCACGTCGACCGGGCCGGCCGGTGTCCACGTGGTCAGGTCGGCGGCCTCGAACGTCACCTGCCCGGGGACGGCGTGCTCGGCCGCGGCGGCCAGCATGGCGACCGAGGCGTCCACCCCGGTGACCCGGGCGCCGGGCCACCGGGCAGCCAGCGACGCCGTCAGCTCCCCGGTGCCACAACCCAGGTCGACCACCACGGCCGGGTCGACCTCGCCGATGCTGGAGACCAGGTCCCGGAACGGCTGGGCCCGCTCGTCGGCGAAGCGGAGGTACTGCGGCGGGGACCAGTCGGCGGGCACGCACCCCACCCTGCTGCACCAGGGCTGTCGGCACCCGCCGGTAGCGTGGGGACCACCCCGTCCCACCCCGAGGAGACCGCATCCCCGCCGTCCCGTCCCCGCCCGCCCGGACCGCCGTCCGTGGTGTCTTCCTGGCGTTCGAGGGTGGTGAGGGCGCCGGGAAGTCCACCCAGGTGCGGCACCTGCTGAGCTGGTTGTCCGGGCAGGGCCGGGCCGCCCGCGGCACCCGTGAGCCCGGGGCCACCGCCATCGGCGGGACGATCCGGCAGCTCGTGCTGGACCCGGGCAACACCGCGCTGTCCTCCCGTGCGGAGGCGCTGCTCTACGCCGCCGACCGCGCCCAGCACGTGCACGAGCTGCTCGACCCGGCGCTGGCCGCCGGCGAGGTCGTGGTCACCGACCGGTACGTGGACAGCTCGCTGGCCTACCAGGGTGCCGGGCGCACCATCCCCCTGGAGGAGGTCCTGGCCCTGTCCCGCTGGGCCACCGGGGGTCTGGTGCCCGACCTGACCGTGCTGCTGGACCTGCCGCCGGAGGTGGGGCTGGCCCGCGCGCGGGGTCGCTCGACCGCGGACCGGCTGGAGGCCGAGTCGCTGGCCTTCCACGAGCGGGTGCGGGCGACGTTCCTGGACCTGGCCGCCGCGGAGCCGCGCCGCTACCTGGTGCTGGACGCCCAGCAGACCCCCGACGAGCTGTCCGCCGCCGTCCGGGACCGGGTCGGGCAGCTGCTGGTGGACCGACCGTGAGCGCCGGGGGCGTCTGGACCGACGTGGTCGGGCAGCCGGCCGTCGTGGCCGAGCTCTCCCAGGCCGTGGCGCACCCGGCCTCGATGACGCACGCCTGGCTGTTCACCGGGCCCCCCGGCTCGGGTCGCTCGGTGGCCGCCCGCGCCTTCGCCGCCGCCCTGCAGTGCCCCGACGGCGGTGACGGCACCTGCCACGCCTGCCGGACGGCGCTGGCCGGCACGCACGCCGACGTCCGGGTCGTGGCACCCGAGGGGCTGTCCATCGGGGTCAACGAGACCCGCGAGCTGGTCCGGCTGGCCGGCCGGGCGCCGTCCCAGGGCAGGTTCCAGGTGGTGATCGTCGAGGACGCCGACCGGATGACCGAGCAGGCCACCAACACCGTGCTGAAGATGCTGGAGGAGCCACCGCCCCGGACGGTCTTCCTGCTGTGCGCGCCCTCGCTGCACCCCGACGACGTGCCGGTCACCATCCGCTCCCGCTGCCGGGTGGTGGCGCTGCGCACCCCGCCGGTCGAGGCCGTCGCCGAGGTGCTGGTCCGCCGGGACGGCATCGACCTGGCGCTGGCCTCCTGGTCGGCTGCGGCAGCCGGTGGGCACGTCGGGCGGGCCCGGCACCTGGCCCGCGACGAGGAGGCCCGGATGTCCCGCAAGGCGGTCCTGGACGTCCCGCTGTCGCTGGTCAGCCTGGCTGCCTGCCTCAACGCCGCCGACGACCTGGTGTCCGCGGCCAAGGTCGAGTCCGACCGGACGACGGCGGTCACCGACGGCGCCGAGACCGAGGCGGTCAAGGCCAGCCTGGGCATCGGCGCGCGCGGGCCCGGGGTCGCCGCGGCCAGCCGGGGCGCCGGCCAGCTCAAGGAGCTGGAGAAGAAGCAGAAGTCCCGGGCCACCCGGCTGGGGCGCGACTCCCTGGACCGGGCGCTGGTCGACCTGGCCTCGCTCTACCGGGACGCCCTTGTCATCCACACCGTGCGCGGTGACCTCACCCGGGTGCCGCAGCTGGCGCACCCCGACCGGGCGGCCGACGCCACGGAGCTGGCCAAGAAGATCGGCGCCGAGGGCGCCCTGCGCCGGATCGACGCCGTGCTCGCCGCCCGCACCGCGCTGGAGCGCAACGTCAAGCCGCAGGTGGCGATCGAGGCGCTGTGCGTGGCCCTGCGGCTGCCGGCGTGACACCCGCACCGGTGCTCGGGTCCTCGCAGGCGGTCCCGTAAGCTCTCCGACGCAGCACGCCGCCTTAGCTCAGTCGGTAGAGCATCTCACTCGTAATGAGAAGGTCGTCGGTTCGATTCCGACAGGCGGCTCCACCACACCGACCCGCACGGCCCCCGTCCCCACGGACGGGGGCCGTCGTCGTCCCCGGCCCCGGTGCTCGGGCAGTCAGGGCTGACCGGCAGACTGCCCGCAGGCTCACGCACCGCGGCGTGACCAGGAGGGAGCTGCACCCATGTCGATCCCGGACGTCCTGCAGGGCCGGCTCAGCCTGCCCGTGGTGGCCTCGCCGATGTTCATCGCCAGCGGCCCCGACCTCGTCGTCGCGCAGTGCTCGGCGGGCATCGTGGGGTCCTTCCCGGCGCTCAACGCCCGGCCGGCCGCGATGCTCGGCGACTGGCTGGCCGAGATCGACGAACGCCTGGCGGCCGCCGCGGCGACCGGGGCCACCGTCGCGCCGTACGCGGTGAACCAGATCGTGCACCGCTCCAACGACCGGCTCGAGGCCGACGTCGCGCTGTGCGTGGAGCACGAGGTGCCGGTCGTCATCACCTCGCTGGGCGCCCGTTCCGACGTGTACGACGCGGTGCACTCCTACGGCGGCATCGTGCTGCACGACGTCATCAACGACCGGTTCGCGCACAAGGCGGTGGAGAAGGGCGCCGACGGGCTGATCGCCGTCGCCGCGGGTGCCGGCGGGCACGCCGGGACGCAGAGCCCGTTCGCCCTGGTCCGGGAGATCCGCCGCTGGTTCGACGGCCCGCTCGTGCTCTCCGGCGCCATCGCGCACGGCCGGTCCGTGCTCGCCGCCCAGGCCGCCGGCGCAGACCTGGCCTACATCGGCTCGGCGTTCCTGGCGACCACCGAGGCCCGGGTGGTCGAGGGCTACCGGCAGATGATCGTGGACAGCGCCGCCGACGACATCGTCTACAGCAACCTGTTCACCGGCGTGCACGGCAACTACCTGCGCGGCAGCATCACCGCCGCCGGCCTGGACCCCGACGCGCTGCCCACCTCCGACCCCAGCGCGATGAGCTTCGGGTCGGGGGAGAGCAAGGCCTGGCGCGACGTGTGGGGCTCGGGCCAGGGCATCGGCGCCATCGACGCCGTCCTCCCGGCCGGCGAGCTGATCGCCCGCTTCGGCCGGGAGTACGCCGAGGCCGTGGCCGAGCTGCGGACGGTGCTGGCCGGCGTCTGAGCCGTCAGCCGCGCAGCCGCCGGTAGGGGGTGCCGCCGGTGATGACCGCCGTCGTCATCGCCGCCGTGTAGGTCGCGTACGGGAAGCCCAGTTCCGGCGCGCTGACCCGGTCCAGCCGGGCCAGCGCGTCGGCCGGCAGGACGGTGTCGGCGGCCGCCAGGTTGGCGCGGGCCTGCTCCGGGGTCCGGGCGCCGACCAGCACCGAGTCGACCCCGGGGCGCCCCAGCACCCAGGCCAGTGCCACCTGTGCCGCGGGCAGGCCGAGCTCGTCGGCGACGGCGCGCAGCACCTCGAGGACCGCCCAGTTGCCGGGGGTGTCCTTGGTGTCCCCGAACGGGTTGGGGCCGGACAGGCGCCCGGCCGTGGCGGGCTGCCCGGGGTGGTACTTGCCGCTGAGGAAGCCGCCGGCCAGCGGGCTCCACGGCACGATGCCCATCCCCAGCTCCCGGGCCGCCCGGACGTGCTCCTGCTCGATCGACCGGGCCACCAGCGAGTACTCCAGCTGCAGCGCGACCGGCGCGGGCACGCCGTGCGCCCGGGCCAGCGTCGCCACCTGGACGGCGAACCAGGCAGGCACGTCGGAGAGCCCGTAGTGCCCGGTCTTCCCGGCCCGGACCAGGTCGACCATGGTGGCCAGCACCTCCTCGGCCGGGGTGACGTCGTCCCACACGTGCAGCCAGTACAGGTCCACCCGGTCCGTGCCCAGCCGGCGCAGCGACCCCTCCAGCGCACGGACGGCGTTCATCCGCCCGGCGCCGCCGGTCAGCGGCCCGCCCCCGGCGTTGAACCCGTACTTGGTGGCCAGCACGACCCGGTCGCGCAGCCCGCGGGCGGCCAGCAGCCGGCCGAGGACCTCCTCGCTGCGGCCCCCGGAGTAGACGTCCGCGGTGTCCACGGCGTTGCCGCCGGCGGCCAGGTAGGCATCCAGGACGGCGCCCGAGGTGGCCTCGTCGGAGCCCCACTGGTCGTTGCCCACCGTCATGGCGCCCAGGGTGAACGGGCTGACCAGCAGCCCGGAGCGGCCCAGCGTGCGGAGCTCCACGGCGGTCAGCCGACCCGGGCGGCGAGGATGCCGCCGTCGACGTCGAGGGTGGTGCCGTGCACGAAGGCGGCCTCGTCGCCGACCAGCCACCGGACGGCGAGGGCGACGTCGACGGGCCGGACCGGACGTCCGGCGACGGTGGACGCGGTCATCTGCGTCAGCACCGCCTCGGCCCCGGCGTTGCCCGGGGTCGACGTCACGCCCGGCGCCACGGTGTTCACCCGGACCCCGCGGGGCCCGTACTCGGCGGCCCACGCCCGGGTCAGCTGCTCCAGGGCGGCCTTGGTGGCGGTGTACATCGCGCCGAACGGGCTGCCCACCCGGGCCATCCAGGACCCGACGTCGACGACCACCCCGGACCCCCGGGCGGCCATCGCCGGGGCGATCGCGCCGACCAGCACGTGCGGGGCGCGGACGTTGACCGCGAGCAGGGCCTCGAGGTCGTCGTCGGCCAGGTCCTCGGTGGCCGAGACGGGGTAGACGCCGGCGTTGTTGACCAGCACGTCGAGCCGGCCGCCGGCCAGCTCGACCGCGCGGGCGGCGGTCGCCCGCAACGCGTCGGGGGCGGCGGCCAGGTCGGCGACGAGGACGAGCGCACGGCCGCCGGTGGCCGTGATCGCGTCTGCGACGGCCGCGGCGCGGGTGGCGTCGCGGCCGCTGACGAGCACGGTGGCCCCGGACGCGGCCAGCACGTGCGCGGTGGCCTCGCCGATGCCGCTGGTGGAGCCGGTGACCCACGCGGTGCGGCCGGCCAGCCGGTCGTCGCGGGGCAGGGTGGACAGGACGTCTGAGTTGGACTGCACGGTCCAGTTCCTACCAGGAGTGGACCGTGCGGTCCAGCGGGTACCGTGCGGCACGTGGCCGAGCTGACCGAACGGGGACGACGCACCCGCCAGCGCATCGTCGAGGAGACCGGGCGCCAGATCCTGGCCGCCGGGATCGGCGGCACCACGCTGGACGACGTCCGGGCCGCCACGCTGACCAGCAAGAGCCAGCTCTTCCACTACTTCCCCGGTGGCAAGACCGAGCTGGTCCGGGCCGTCGCGGAGTGGGAGGGCGGCCAGCTGCTGGCCGCCCAGGAGCCGCACGTGCACGACCTGTCGACCCGGGCGTCGTGGGAGGCGTGGCGGGCGGCGCTGGTCGACTACTACATCGGGCAGGGCCGGTGGGCCTGCCCGATCGGCTCGCTGGCCACCGAGGCGGCGGCCCGGGACCCCGGACTGGCGGCCACCGTCGCCGGGGCGTTCACCGCCTGGGCCGACCTGCTCGCCGCCGGCGTCGTCCGGATGCAGCAGGCGGGGGAGCTGGACGCCTCGGTCGACCCGCGTCGCATCGCGGCGTCGGTGCTGTCGGCGATCCAGGGCGGTCTCGTGCTCAGCCAGCCGCTGCGCGACCCGTGGCCGCTGGAGGCCGCCCTGGACCAGGCGCTGCACGCCCTGGACGCCCCCGCCCGGGGTTGAGACGACGACGGGCGCCGCACCCGGGTGGGGTGCGGCGCCCGTCGGTCGTCCGGGTGAGCTCGGCGGCCGTGGGGAGACCGGCCAGTCAGGAGGGGGTCAGTGGTGGCCGGGCGCGTTCTTGGCGCGCTCGAAGGAGGCGTTGATCTCCGCCTCGGCCTCGGCCAGACCGACCCAGTTGGCGCCCTCGACGCTCTTGCCGGGCTCGAGGTCCTTGTAGGTCTCGAAGAAGTGCTGGATCTCCAGGCGGTCGAACTCCGACACGTCGGTGATGTCCTGCAGGTGGGCCATCCGCGGGTCCGTCGCGGGGACGGTGAGGACCTTGTCGTCCCCGCCGGCCTCGTCGGTCATCCGGAACATGCCGATGGCCCGGCAGGTGATGAGGCACCCGGGGAACGTCGGCTCCTCCAGGAGCACCAGGGCGTCCAGCGGGTCACCGTCCTGACCCAGGGTCGCCTCGATGTACCCGTAGTCCGCCGGGTACCGCGTCGAGGTGAACAACATCCGGTCCAGCCGGATGCGTCCAGTGGCGTGGTCCAGCTCGTACTTGTTCCGCTGGCCCTTGGGGATCTCTACCGTCACGTCGAACTGCACCGACGTAGTGTGGCCCACGCCGGCCCGGCGTGGGTGGCCGAGGTGCTCGATCGGGGGGTGGAGGCCATCGCGCGCGCCTCCCGCGACCCGGCCAGCAGTGCGCCGCGGCGCTCCTGGCGCCGCCGCGCGTGGCAGGTCCTGGTGGCCCTGAGCCTGGTCGCGCTGGCGGTCGCCGGCGGGGTCTGGTTCGCCGTCCGGGACGACGACCGCGACCCCTCGACCGTGGCCGCGGTGCCCTCGGACGCCGTCGCCGTGCCCGACGCGGTGCTGCCCGAGCTCGACACCCCCGCCCCCGGGCTGGCCGCGGTCACGGTGCTGGGCCCGGACACCACGATCACCACCACCGTCGTCGCCGGCGCCACCCCGGGCGAGGT
>NZ_CEEDOS010000014.1:0-38049 GCF_979256525.1 Klenkia sp. AC732
CCGGGGGGGGGGGGGGCAGCGTGGGGCGGTGACCGTCGACCTCCGTGCGCTCCTGGGCCCCGACGGCGTCGCCCGCGTCGCGGACCTCGCGGCGCTCACGCATCGCACCAGCGTCAGTCGGTGGGTGGCCAGCGGTCGACTGCTCCGCCCTCTGCCGGGGCTCGTCGCGCTGCCGGAAGCGGCTGGGCACTGGCGGCCGCGTGCCCGGGCAGCGGTGCTCTGGAGCGGTGGCCTGCTGGCGGGCCGGTCCGCCCTCGCGGCGTGGGACGTCGTCGCGCAGCCGGGACCGGTGGTCCACGTGGCAGTCGGCCGGACGCGGAACATCCCCCCGTTGCCTCCGTGGCTTCGTGTCCACCGCGTCGATCGACCCGGCGGTCGGGTGCAGGACGGTCTCCCGGTGACGGGGTTGGCTGCGTCGTTGGTGGACGCCTGGGGTCACGCCCACGCCCCCGGCAACCCGCCGCTCCCGGTCGAGGTGGCGCGCGCGGGCGTCATCGGGGCCGTCCGGCGCCGGATGGTCACGGCGGGTGCGTGCCGGGAGGCGGCGGCCGGACTCCCGAGGCTCGCGGGCCGCTCCTCGCTCACCGGGCTGCTGGACCTGGTGGACGGCGGCTGCCAGAGCGAGTTCGAGGTCTGGGGCCTGCGGCACCTGCTCGACGTGCCGGGCCTCCCGCCGGTGCGGCAGCAGCTCCCGCTGCGTACGCGCATCGGGACGCTGCACCTGGACGGTGCGTGGGAGGACGTCCGGCTGGGGGTCGAGCTGGACGGCGCGGCCTGGCACCGGCAGCCCGACCAGCGGGAGCGCGACCTGCGCCGGGACGCCGCCGCCCTCGCCGAGGGCTGGGCGGTGGTCCGGGTCAGCCACCGGAGGGGCACCACGGAGCCGGGAGCCGTCCGACTGGACCTGGCCCGCGCGTACGCCGCTCGGCGGCGTTGATCACCGGCGGAGGGAGTGCTGGCGCACCGTTCTGGGCTCAGACCGGTGCGCCGGCACTCCCTGTCCGACGACGGGCGCCGGGCGCCGGGGTCAGCGGGGGAAGGGGTCCCTGGCCAGGCCGAGCTGGCTGACGCCGAGGTAGCCCGAGCGGAAGCCGGCCTCGCAGTAGGCCAGGTAGAACTCCCACATCCGGCGGAAGGTGCCGTCGAAGGAGCCCTGCAGCTCCGGCCACGCGGCGATGAAGCGCTCGCGCCACATCTGCAGGGTGACCGCGTAGTGCGGGCCCAGGTCGCGGCGCTCGACGATGGACAGGCCGGTGTGCGCGGTGAGGTTGTCCTCGATGGAGCGGATCGAGGGGATGATCCCGCCGGGGAAGACGTACTTGTGGATCCAGGTGTAGCTGCGCCGGGTCGCCGTCATCCGGTCGTGCGGCATGGTGATCGACTGCAGGCCGACCCGCCCGCCCGGCGCCAGCAGGGTGTCCAGGGCGGTGAAGTAGGTGGCCCAGAACTGCTCGCCGACGGCCTCGATCATCTCCACGGAGACGACGGCGTCGTACTGGCCGGTGGCGTCCCGGTAGTCCTGCAGCTTCACGTCGACCAGGTGCGCGACGCCCGCGGCCTCGGCGCGGGCCCGGGCGAGGGCCTGCTGCTCGGAGGACAGCGTGAGAGTGGTGACCCGGGCGCCGCGCTGGGCGGCGCGGATGGCCAGGGCGCCCCAGCCGGAGCCGATCTCCAGCACGTGCATGCCCTCGCCGACCCGGGCCATGTCCAGCACGCCGTCGATCTTGCGGAGCTGGGCGGCGTCCAGGTCGTCGCCGGGCTCGAACCAGGCCGAGGAGTAGGTCATGGTCTCGTCGAGGAAGGCCTCGAAGAGCTCGTTGGACAGGTCGTAGTGCCGGCTGATGTTGTGCCGGCTGTTCTCCTTGGTGTTCACCTCGCCGATGGGCTGGGTGCGCTCCACCAGGTGCCGCAGCCGCTGCAGCGCCGGGTGCACCAGCGAGGCCATCCGGGCGGCGAACGGGGTGAGCAGGTCGGCCAGGTCGGTGTCCGGGCCGGTCGTCCAGTCCCCGGTCATGTAGGCCTCGCCGAAACCGATCTTGGCGTCGGCGCCGAGCCGGTGGAACACGTTGGCCGGGCGGACCATCCGCATCGTGGGGGCGTGCCGGTCGCCGGCGCCGAGCACGGTGCCGTCGGGGAAGACCACCCGCACCGGCAGCGTGGAGACGGCGTGCCGGAACAGCCGCTCGGCGACCGCGGCCCGGAACGGGTCCCGCGGCGGGGTCGCCAGGCCCGGCCAGTGCGCCTCGTCCGGACGGGGCACGGGGAAGCGCGCGTCCTCGGTCCGGCTCGTGTTGTGGTGCACCGTCGTCATGGCCTGTCCTCGTTCGCGGTCGGGGCGTGCTGCCGGGCAGTGTTCGCAACGACCCCGGCAACCGGATCATGCGGGGGGCGGGGGACCAGCGGCAGACGCCGTGCCCACAGGCGGATGCCCTGGAAACGGATCAGCGTCGACACCCACAGGCTCATGAGGGGCCAGCGCACCAACCGGGTGACGACGGCGCGCGTGGTGGCCGCCGTGGACCGCCCCCGCAGGGTGGCCACGAACGGAGTCCGGCCGCCCACCTGCAGCGCCATGGTCACGTGCAGCTGCTCCCCGGGGCCGGTGAACCGCATCAGGTAGCGGCCGTCGACGGTGTTGAACGGGGAGACGTAGAAGTCCTTCTCGGCCTGCGCGCGCCCGGCGTCGTCCGGCCGCAGCAGGTAGGCGTGCCGCTCGCCGTAGGTGTTGTGCACCTCGGCGACGATGCAGGCCAGCGAGCCGTCGGCCCGGTAGCACCAGTGGGTGGACAGCGGGTTGAACACGTGCGGCCCGCTGCGGGCGTTGGCCAGCATCACCACCCGGGCGACGTCGTCCACGCCGTTCAGCGCGGCGAAGTGCGCCACGTTGGCCTTGATCGTCGACGACGGGTCACCCAGGTGGTCGGCGGCCTCGAACCGGGCGGCCCAGCCCAGCCCGCGGGGGAGCCGGGGCAGGTCGTCCAGGTCGACCAGCCACAGGTAGCCGCCGTGGTCGAAGGTGTGGCGCAGCGGGGCGGAGCGGGTGTGCCCGACCCGGACGTCGTACAGCGCCGGCGTCGCCACCGGGGTCCAGTCCTGGACCGTGCCGACGGTCGGGTCCGGGTCCGCCTGCACCCCAGCGGTCACCAGCCGCTGCCGAGGGACTCCGCGGCCCGCACGCCCGACGCGCAGCCGTCCTCGTGGAAGCCCCAGCCGTGGTACGCCCCGGCGAAGGCGGTGCGCCCGGTGTTGAGCGCGGGCAGCCGGCGCTGGGCGGCGACGGACTCCGGGGTGTAGGTCGGGTGGTCGTAGACCATCCGGCGCAGCACCGTCGTGGGGTCGATCCGGTCGGTGGCGTTGAGGGTGACCAGGTAGTCCACCGGCTCGTCGATCGCGTGCAGCTTGTTCATCCAGTAGGTCACCTGGACGGCCTGGGTGTCGTCGGCGCAGCCGGGCATCCGGTAGTTCCAGGACGCCTCGGCCTGCTCGGCGCGCGGCATGATCGAGGCGTCGGTGTGCAGCAGGGTCTCGTTGCGCGAGTACTCGAACGCGCCCAGGGTGGCCCGCTCGGCGTCGGTCGGGTCCCCGAGCAGCGCGAGGGCCTGGTCGGGGTGCGTGGCGACGACGACGACGTCGGCTGCGTGCCGCTGCCCGTCGGCGTCGGTGAGCTCGACGCCGTCGACGTGCCGGGTGAGCGTGGTGATGCCGGCGCCGGTCTGCACCGCCGTCAGGCCCTTGGCGGCCTTCTCGACGTAGGCCCGCGAGCCGCCGGTGACGGTGCGCCACTGCGGGGAGCCCGAGACCGAGAGCATCCCGTGGTTGGCCAGGAAGCGGAACAGGTAGACGGCCGGGTACTGCAGCGACAGCCCGGTGCCCGAGGACCACACGCAGGACACGACCGGGACCATGAAGTGCGCGACGAAGTAGTCGGAATAGCCGCCCAGGGCCAGGAAGGCGCCGAGGGTCAGGCCGTCGAACTCGCTGGTCCCGCCGCCGCCGCGCTCGTGGTCGGCGCCGGCCAGCTCGAGCAGCCGGTGGGCCTGGCGGTGGAACCGCTTCACCTCGACGAGCATCCGCAGGTAAGCCGGGTTGGCCAGCTGCTTCTTCTGCGCGAAGACCCCGGACAGCCCGCGGGCGCCGGCGTACTCCAGCCCGCAGCCCTCGCAGACGATCGACATGCTCATCTCGGTGGGCTGGGTGGACACCCCCAGCTCGGCGAAGAGCTTGAGCAGGTTCGGGTAGGTCCGCTCGTTGTGCACGATGAACCCGGTGTCGATGGGGACGACCCGGTCGTCCGGCGTCGCCACGTCGTGGGTGTGCGCGTGCCCGCCGAGCCGGTTGTCGGTCTCGAAGAGGGTAACGTCGTGGGTGCGCTGCAGCAGGTGCGCCGCGGTCAGCCCGGAGACCCCGGACCCGACGACGGCGGCGCGGGGGCGCGCCATGGCCGCGGCCGTCACTTGCCGGCCCCCTTGAGGGACGCCGCGCACAGCGCCGCGTAGCCCAGCGCGACCGCCAGCGACTTGGCCTTCTTGTCCCCGGTCGGGGCGTTGAGCCCGAAGGAGACGGCGTCGGTGAGGTCGGAGACGATCCGCATCACGGTGGCGGCCTGCAGCTGCGGGCCGGCCGGGGCGACGGTCATCGCCACACCGATCGCGATGTCGCGGGCGCCGAGGGAGTGGTGCAGGGTGCGCAGCGCCCGGGACGACGGGCCGAGGCCGGCGGCGTTGCCGTAGAGGTCGGTCTTGACGAACTCGAGCACGCCGAAACCGGCGGTGGCGACTCCGAGCACACGGGACAGGACGGGCATTCTCTACTCCTCGGCAGGGTGGGGCCTTCTCGGCACCGGTCCTCACCCCGAGGAGCGGGCCGTCATAGCGGGACGGCCAGGCCCTCCGGGCTCGGTTGCTGGAGGGCGTTCGTCACGTCCTCGCGCATCGGTTCGAGCCCCGTGCCGGCGAGCACGATGTCACGGGCGAACTCGTGCCAGCGGTGGGCCCTGCGCAGCATGGTGTGGCCGCCGGGCGTGGTGAAGCGCGCGACGCGCGCGCCGGCCCGCCGGGCGCGCACCGCGAAGTCCGCGGAGAGCCGCGCCGGGACCCACCGGTCACCGGACCCGTGCAGGATCGCGACGGTCTGGTCGCGCAGGTGCATGACCGGCTCGCCGGGCGGGGTCCAGGGCGCCAGCGCGCAGACGGCGGTGACCTGCGGGTCGCCGCCGGCCTTGAGCGCGGCCCGCCCGCCCATGGAGTGCCCGACCAGCACGATCGGCACGTCCTTGCCCAGGTCGTCGCGCAGCGCGTCGATGGAGTGCTGGACGTCGCGGTAGGCGTCGGCGGCGTCGCCGTTCCAGCCGGCCACCCGGTACCGGACGAGGGCGGTCTCGATGCCGCGCGGGCCCAGGTCGTTGCGCACGTAGGCCTCGAAGGCGCGCATCCGGACCAGGGAGAGGGCCTTCTCCTTGGGCGGGGCGATGCTGGCCGCCGTCCCGCCGTGGCAGAACAGCGCGACGCCGCGGGTCTCGCCGTCGACGGGGTGACGCTCGAGCTGGGGTTCGGTCACGGACACTCGTCGATCGTGGGCGCTGTGCGGACGTCCTGCACCCCCGAGGGGTGATCGCGGCCCGATCGGCTCATGTGATCCTCACCGCGCGCCGAAGGGACGACCATGGACCCGGGCCCGCAGCGCTGGTACGCGCGGACGACGCTGCCCGTCGCCGAGTGGGTCGTGCGGCACCGGTGGATCGCCCGCCTCGCCGTCGCCCAGGCCTTCGGGGTGGCCATGCTGGCCGGCTCGCTGGGCCTGGGCCGGCCCGTGGCCGCCCAGGTGCTGCTGGTGATCGGGGTGCCCGCGCTGCTGTCGCTGCCGGCTGCCCTGCCGCCCCGGGTGCGGACCATGCTGGCCACCGGGAGCCTGGCGCTGGGGGCCTGCGTGCTGGTGCCGCTCACCGTTCAGGGCGAGACGTTCGCCTGGCTGCTGCTGGCCCTCACCGTCAGCGCGCTGTACCAGGACTGGGTCATCGTGCCCACCGTGCTGGTCGTCACCGGCGCCCACTTCACCCTGATCGAGCTGGGCCCCAGCGGGCTGGACCCCTTCGACCTGGTGCCGCTGCTGGCCACCGTGCTGGCCGGCGCGGTGCACCACCGCAGCTGGCGGCTGGCCGAGGTCGAGGCCCGCACCGACCCGTTGACCGGCCTGGCCAACCGCCGGCGGCTGCGCGAGGCCGCGGACCGTCTGCTGCGCCGGGGCGGCCCCGCGAGCCTGCTCTTCCTGGACCTGGACGGCTTCAAGGCCGTCAACGACAGCCGTGGGCACGCCTTCGGCGACGCCCTCCTGGTGGAGGTCGCGGCCCGGCTGCGGGCCTGCGTCCGGGACGGCGACCTGGTGGTCCGGCTGGGCGGGGACGAGTTCGCCGTCCTGGTGCCGGGGGACCCCGTGCACGCCGAGGACGTCGCCCGCCGGGTGCGCGTCGACATGGCGGTGCCCGTGCAGCTCACCGGCCGGGCCGTGCGCGTGACGGCCAGCATCGGTGTCGCCCGGACGTCGGGTACCGCCGGGCGGCGCAGTGGTGCCGACCTGCTCCGGGACGCCGACGTCGCGATGTACCAGGCCAAGGCGGCCGGCCGGAACCGCGTGGTGGTGTGCGACGAGGGCATGGCGGAGGCCGTGCTGGACCGCGCGGCCCTGGCCGAGGACCTGCTCGCCGCCCTCGCCGCGGGCGACCAGCTGGCCGTGCACCACCAGCCCGTGGTCACCCTGCCCGCCGGCGTCACCGCCGGCTACGAGGCGCTGGTGCGCTGGCAGCACCCGGTGCGCGGTCCGGTACCGCCGCTGGACTTCGTGCCGCTGGCCGAGGAGACCGGAGCGGTGCTGGCGCTGGGCCGCTGGGTGCTGCGCCAGGCCACCCGGGACGCCGCGGCGGGCCTGGGCGGGGAGGTCGGACCCAGCAAGGTGGCCGTCAACGTGTCCTCCCGGCAGCTGGCCGACGACGGTTTCGTCGACGACGTCTGCGAGGCCCTGCGGGACAGCGGCCTGCCGGCGGACCGGCTCGTGCTGGAGGTGACCGAGACCTCGCTGGTCGAGGACCTGGACAGCGTCTGCGAGCGGCTGCAGGAGCTGCGCGCGCTGGGGGTGCGGATCGCCATCGACGACTTCGGCACGGGCTGGTCGAGCCTGTCCTACCTGCGCCGGCTGCCCGTCGACATCGTCAAGATCGACCGCAGCTTCATCACCGACCTGGGGCGGACCCCCGCGGCCACCGCGCTGGTGGCCACCATCGTCGAGCTGGCCCGCGGGCTGTCCCTCGACGTCGTCGCCGAGGGCGTGGAGCGGACCGACCAGCGGGACGAGCTGGCCCGGCTGGGTTGCGCGTTCGCCCAGGGCTGGCTCTTCGGCCGGCCCGTCCCGCGGGAGCCGGTGCGGCGCGCACCGGCGTCGCTCACCTCCGGCTGAGACCCAGCGGCGGGTGGCTCAGTGGCGGGTGCCGGTGCCGCGCTTGCCGCGGAGCCGCCCGGCGCCCTGCTCGGCGAGGTCGCCGGCCTTGATCAGGTTCCGGCTGACCGCCGAGGGGCCCTTCGCACGCTCGAGCCGCCGGCCGAGGGAGCGGAGCACCCGGGTGCCGAGCGGGACCAGGACGGTGAGCAGCAGCCACATGCGGATGCGCCGGGAGATGAAGAGCCACATGCGGCCCTCTCTGCCCCGCATCCACCCTGGTCAACCGCGACGCCGGGAGCCCGGCGACGCGGTCCAGCAACCGGGAGGCGGTGCTCAGGCCGGGTCGGGGGCCAGCCGGACGACCATCTTCCCGGTGTTGCCGCCGCGCAGCAGGTCCAGGAACGCGGGGACGGCGTCGTCCAGGCCCTCGCGGACGGTCTCGCGGACCTGCAGCTCACCCGAGCGCAGCCAGCCGCTGACGGTCTCCACGAACTGCGGGCGCAGGTCGGCGTGGTCGCCGACGATGAACCCGCGCAGGCTCAGCTGCTTGCCCACCAGCAGGAACATGTTGCCCGGCCCGGCGGTGGGGCCGGTGGAGTTGTAGCCGGAGATCGCCCCGCAGAGCGCGGCCCGGCCGTGCACGCGGAAGACGTCGATGGCGGCCTCCAGGTGGTCGCCGCCGACGTTGTCGAAGAAGACGTCGATGCCGTCGGGGGCGGCCCGGCGCAGCAGGTCCCGGACCGGTCCGTCGTGGTAGTCGAAGCCGGCGGTGAAGCCCAGCTCCTCGGTGATCCAGCGGACCTTCTCCGGCGTCCCCGCACTGCCCACGACGCTGGCGGCGCCGGACAGCCGGGCGAACTGGCCGACCAGGCTGCCGACGGCGCCCGCGGCGCCGGAGACGAAGACGTCGTCCCCGGCGCGGAAGTCGGCCAGCCGGAACAGCCCCGCCCAGGCGGTCAGCCCGGGCATCCCGAGCACGCCCAGGTGCCAGGACAGCGGGATGCCCTCCAGGTCGGGGAGCACGCTGACCAGCGTGTCGTCCAGCACGGCGGTGTCGCGCCACCCGGCGTTGTGCAGCACCAGGGCACCCTCGGGGACGCGCTGCGAACGGGAGGTGACGACCCGGCCGACGGTGCCGCCCTGCATGGTCTCGCCGACCTCCCAGGCCGCGGCGTAGCTGGGGCCGGCGTTCATCCGGCCGCGCATGTAGGGGTCCACGCTCATCGCCACGTTGGCGACGACGACCTGGCCCTCGGTCGGGTCGGGGCGCTCACGCTCGACGAGCGCGAAGTCGGCGGGCGTGGGCTCACCGTGGGGGCGGGCGGCCAGCTGGACCTCGCGGGTGGTGATCGGCACGGGTGTCTCCTCTGCTCTCGGCGTCTCCTCCGGTCAGGGCGTGGGAGGCCGTCGGTGTTCCCGGGGCGGCGGTTGCGGGCCGGTCCTACATTCGGGGCATGTCGTTCTTCTCCCGCGCCAAGACGCAGTCCGTCACGGCCGAGGACGCCCTGCCGGGCCGCTCGGAGCCGATCCCGCACGTCCCCGAGCTGCACGCCGTCAACGGCAACCGCATCCAGCCGCCCTTCCCCGGGGGCATGCAGACCGCCGTCTTCGGCGCCGGCTGCTTCTGGGGCGTCGAGAAGGTGTTCTGGCAGCACGCGGGCGTCTACTCGACCGCGGCCGGCTACGCCGGTGGCTTCACCCCGAACCCGACCTACGACGAGGTCTGCTCGGCCCGCACCGGGCACACCGAGGTCGTGCTGGTCGTCTTCGACCCCGCCGTCGTGTCCTACGACGTGCTGCTCAAGGAGTTCTGGGAGGAGCACGACCCCACCCAGGGCATGCGCCAGGGCAACGACGTCGGCACCCAGTACCGCTCGGCGGTCTACTACACCTCGCCCGAGCAGCAGGCGGCCGCCGAGGCCTCCCGCGACCAGTACCAGGCGCGCCTGACGGCGGCCGGCTACGGCGACATCACCACCGAGATCCTGCCGCTGGGCGAGTTCTTCTACGCCGAGGACGTGCACCAGCAGTACCTGTACAAGGTCCCGAACGGCTACTGCCCGGTCAACGGCACCGGCGTCTCCTGCCCGGTGGGCCTCACCGGCGTCTGACCCCGGACCGACACCGGCCGCCCCCCGCGCGAGAGCGGGGGGCGGCCGGTCGTGCGGCCGGGGACGGTCAGCGGGGAGGGGCGGGCGGCACCTGCTCCGGCGGCAGGTAGAACCGCTTGCGACGCTCCTTACGGACCTCCTGGTCGTAGGCCTGCGCGAGCTCCGGGGAGGTCATCGCCTGGCCGCGCCGGGCGATCTCGGCCTCCCAGGCCAGCCGGGCGGCCGGGTCGGCCCGCCGGCGGCGCAGCACGCCCACCACGAACGCACCGACGAAGGCCAGGACGGCGACGACCAGCCCGCCGATCAGCTGGTCGTGCATGAGCGACACCCGGTCGGCGTAGGACTGCTCGGACCCGTTGACGATGCAGCGGTCGCCGGGGGACATGACGTCGGCGCCGCACTCGACGCTGCCGGTCCCCAGCAGCAGGGCGAACGCCACACCCGCTGCGGCGACCACGAACAGCGGGATGCTGGGCCGGGAACTGACACCGGTGTCCACGAGGGTCTCCTCTCCCGGTGCGCCCCGTGCGACCGGTCCCGAGGAGCCTGCCGGACCACCGGTGTGGGCGCATCCTCCCGGTGGGGGACAGTGGACGGCGTGCCTGACCCCTTCTTCGACCAGCTCCGCCGCGAACCCGACGTGGACGCCCCCGACCTGGTCGCGGTCGACGCCACCGACCGGCTGCTGCTGGACGAGGCCGCCGCGGCGATCGCCGTGGCGCCGGACGCCGTCGTCACGATCGACGACTCGCACGGCGCGCTGACCCTGGGCGCGATCGCGCTGCACGGGGCCACCGGCGTCCGGGTGCACCAGGACCTGCGGGTGGGGGAGCGGGCGCTGGCCGCCAACGCCGAGCGCACCGGGCACACCGGCTCGTACACCCAGCACGGCCTGGACGCCGACCTGGTCCGGGGCGCTGAGCTGGTGCTGGTGCAGGCGCCCAAGAGCCTGGACGCGCTCCGGGAGATCGCCGAGACCGTCGCCCGCGACGCCGCCCCGGGCGTGACGCTGCTGGTCGGCGGCCGAGTCAAGCACATGACCCGGGCGATGAACGACGTGCTGGGCGACTCCTTCGGCCACGTGCACGCCACGCTGGCCCGGCAGAAGTCCCGGGTCCTGGTGGCGAGCGGCCCGACGCCGGGGGCCTCGAGCTTCCCCCGCCGGCAGGTCCACGCCGACCTCGGCGTCACCGTGCTGGCGCACGGCGCGGCCTTCGCCGGCACCAAGGTCGACCTGGGGACCCGGGCCCTGCTGGCCGCGCTGCCGGCGCAGGGCTCGGGCAGCGCCGTCGACCTGGGCTGCGGCACCGGCGTGCTGGCCGTGGCCCTCGCGCGCGCGGGGTACGACGTGCTGGCCAGCGACGCGAGCGCCGCCGCGGTCGCCTCGGCCCGGGCCACCGTGGAGGCCAACGGCGTCGCCGACCGGGTCACCGTCACCCGCGAGGACGCGCTGGACGGCGTCCCGGACGCCAGCGTCGACCTGGTCGTCTGCAACCCGCCGTTCCACCTCGGCGTCGCCGTGCACACCGGCGCGGCCGAGCGGCTCTTCGACGCCGCCGCCCGGGTGCTGCGGCCCGGCGGGGAGCTCTGGTGCGTCTACAACTCCCACCTGCCGCACCGGGCCACCCTGCAGCAGACGGTCGGCCCCACCCGGCAGCTGTCCCGGGACCCCAAGTTCACCGTGACGGCCTCCACCAAGCGGGCCGCGGGCGGCGGGATCCGCCGGATCGCGTGAGCGCCGAGCTCTGCCGGCGCGCGGCCTACCGGCTGGAGGCACTCGCCGCCCGGACGACACCGGGAGCTGGACCTCTCGGACTGCCCCGCTGAGCTGCGGGTTCGGCTCAACTCGGCTCGGACGGTGCCGTAAGCCCGGGTGATGCCCGCTGTCGCAGCGGACCGGTCCCTGGAGTCCACGATGGCGCACGCCCGCTGGTCCGACCTGCCCCTCGGCGGGAAGCTGTCCGTCCTCGTCGGCACGGGGGTGCTCGCCCTGGTGGGCGTGGCCACCGTCGGTGCGCTCGCGCAGGCCGGTGCGGTCGAGGGCGCTGCCGCGCAGAGCCGGGCTGCGGACGCGGTGCGGCTCACCATGCAGGCCGACATGATGCACGACGCGATCCGCGGCGACGTGCTGTCCGCGCTCGTCGCCCGCACGTCCGGCGACCTGACCGCGGCCGCTGCCGCCCTCGAGGAGCACTCGGCGACGCTGCGGTCGGACCTGGCTGCCGCGGCCGGCTCCGGCCTGGGCGCCGAGGTCACCCGGGCGGCCGACGCCGTCGGTCCGGACGTCGAGGCCTACGTCGCCGCCGCCGACGACCTGGTCCGCACCGCCGCCCAGGACCACGACGCGGCGCTGGCCGCCTACCCCGACTTCGGCCGGGTGTTCAGCCGGCTGGAGCAGAGCCTGCCCACGGTCGCCACCGCCATCGACGCCCAGGAGGAGGCCGTCCGCGCCGAGACGCAGGCAGCCCAGTCGACCGCGCAGGCGGTGCTGGTGGGCACGGCCCTGGCCGCCACCGCGCTGCTGGTCGGGCTGGGCTGGGCGGTCACCCGCTCCGTCGTCCGGCCGCTGCGCGCGGTGGGCACCGTCGTCGCGGCACTGGCCGAGGGCGACCTGCGTGCGCAGACCGGCGTGGACAGCCGCGACGAGGTCGGCACGATCGCCCGCAGCCTGGACTCCTCGATGGTCGGTCTGCGCGGGCTGCTGGCCACCGTCGGGGCCAACGCCACGGCCGTCGCCACGGCCACCGGTCAGCTGGTCGCCACCTCCACGTCGGTGCTGGGACTGGCCGGGCAGTCCGCCACCGGCACCGAGGACGCCTCGACGACGGCCGGCCAGGTGGCCGCCAGCGTCGACGACGCCGCCGCGGCGTCCCAGCAGCTCAGCTCCTCGGTGCGCACCATCGCCGCCAGCAGTGCCGAGGTGCTCGAGGTCGCCGCCCGCGCGGTCACCGTGGCCCGGTCCACCACCGAGACCGTCGCGCAGCTGGGCGTCTCCTCCCAGGAGATCGCCGGCGTCGTGGCCGTGGTCAGCTCGATCGCCGCGCAGACCAACCTGCTGGCGCTCAACGCCACCATCGAGGCGGCCCGCGCCGGGGAGTCCGGCAAGGGCTTCGCGGTCGTCGCCAACGAGGTCAAGGAGCTCGCGCAGGAGACCGCCCGGGCCACCCAGGACATCACCCGCCGGGTCGAGACCATCCGCGCCGACACCGAGCAGGCCGTGCAGGCCATCGCCGACATCACCGCGATCATCGGCCGCATCGACGGCGCGCAGCGGGACATCTCGCTGGTCCTGGAGCAGCAGGCCGGCACCGTGGCCAGCGTGGACGGCAGTGTCGGGGAGGCCTCCACCGGGGCGGCCCGGATCGCCCGCACCACCGCCGGGGTGTCCGCCGTCGCCGCCCGCACCACCGAGGGCATGCAGGAGGCGCGGGTCGCGATCGACGAGGTGGCCCGGGTCGCCGGGGAGATGGAGAGCTCGATCAGCCGCTTCCGCTGGTGACCGCCCTCAGTGCGCGAGGCCCCCGCGCCGGTTGACGACCGGGGGCTGGACCGACCACGGGAAGTCGATCCAGTCGTCGGTGCGCTTCCAGACGTAGTCGCACTTCACCACCGAGCGCGGCTTCTCGTAGACCACCGCGGAGCGCACCTCGGCCACGTAGCCGGTGCAGAAGTCCCGGACCAGCTCCAGGGTCTTGCCGGTGTCGGCGACGTCGTCGGCGATGAGCACGTTCGAGCCGGTCAGGTCCACCCGGTCCAGGTTCGGTGGCAGCATCACCGGCAGCTCGAGCCGCTCGTCGACGCCGGTGTAGAACTCCACGTTCATCACGAAGAGGTTCTTCACGTCCAACGCGTAGCCCAGCGCCCCGCCCAGGAACAGCCCGCCACGGGCGATCGCCAGGATCAGGTCGGGCTCGAAGCCGTCGTCGGCGACCTGCTGGGCGAGGTCCCGGCTCGCCGTCCCGAAGGTCTCGTAGGTGAGCGTCTCGCGTTCCGGTGCCGTCACAGCGGACATGCTGTCACCGGGCGGCGCACAGCGCGGCGGCGACCTCCGCGGCGATGCCGGCGTTGTTCTCGGCCAGGGCCAGGTTCGCCGGGATGGACTCGCCGTCGGTCTCGGCCTCGATCCGGGCCAGGATGAACGGGGTGACCTTCGGGCCGGTGACCCCGGCCTCGTCGGCGGCGGCCAGCGCACGGAGCATCTTGGCCTCGATCTCCTCGGCCGGGATCTCCGCGGCCTCGGGGATCGGTACGCCGAGCAGCACCCCGGTGTCCGGGCGGAGCCGCGCACGCAGCACCCCGGCCACGGTGGCGGCGTCCTCGACCCGGTGCGGCACGGGCAGGCCGACCGAGCGGGAGTAGAAGGCCGGGAACCAGTCGTGGCGCCAGCCGAGCACGGGGACGCCGATCGCCTCGAGGTGCTCCAGCGTGCGGGGCAGGTCCAGGAACGCCTTGGCGCCCGCGCACACGGTGACCACCGGGTGGCTGGCCAGCGCGTCGAGGTCGGCGGAGACGTCGCCGGTGCTCTCGACACCGCGGTGCACCCCGCCGATGCCGCCGGTGGCGAAGACCTCGATGCCGGCGGCGTGCGCCAAGGCGACGGAGGCCGAGACCGTGGTCATGCCCTCGGCCCAGCGCTGGGCGATCGCCACCGGGACGTCCCGCTCGGCGACCTTGGAGCTGCCGGTGAGCACCCGGTCGACGTCGGCAGCGCTCAGCCCGACCCGCGGGCGCCCGTCGAGCACCGCGGTGACGGCCGGGACCGCGCCGTGGGCACGGACGGCGGCTTCGCACCGGTCGAAGGCCTCCCGGTTGCCGGGCGCGGGCAGGCCCAGGTTGGAGAAGATCGTGGACTCCATGGCGACGACCGGGCGGCCCTCGGCCAGGGCGGTGGCGACCTCGTCGGCGACGACGAGCCCGATACGTTCGGCGGTGGAGGTCATGCGGGTGCTCCCGAGGGTTCGAGGGTGGGGTCCGGGGTGAGGTTCGCGCCCGGCTGCTGCAGGACGCGGGCGGCCAGCGCGTGGCCGGCCAGGCAGGCCGCGACCGGGTCGCGGTCGACGGCGAAGGAGGTGAGGAAGCCGGCCGCGAAGGCGTCGCCGGCCCCGGTGGTGTCCCGGACACCGGCCACCGGCTCGACCGGCACCCGGACGACGGCGCCGTCCGGCCCGGTGACCGTGGTGGGTGCGGCACCGGCCTTGACCACCGTCGTCGCGACGCCGGGCACCGGGCCGAGCGCGGCCGACTCCTCGGTGTTGGCGATCAGCACGTCGGGGGCCAGCGCGGCGATCGCGGTGCGCAGCGCGTCCGCGCCCAGCCGGGTCACCAGGTCGACGGAGGACACGTCGACGCTGGTCAGCGAGCCGGCGTCCCGGGCAGCGAGGAATAGCGTGCGGACGGCGCCGGCCGGGCCGGGGGTGGCCAGGGCGTAGGCGGGGGCGTGCACGACGGTGGCACCGCCCACCCAGGACGCCGGCGGCTCGGTGAGCTCGGCGGCGGCGCCGCGGTCGGGGACCATGGTGCGCTCGCCGGCGGGGTCGACCAGGACGACGATGCTGCCGGTCCGGCCCGCCCGCTGGACCCGCACCTGCACGCCGGCCCGTTCCAGGTCGGCGGTCAGTGCGGCGCCCAGGGCGTCGTCACCGACCCGGCCGACGAACCGGCTCGCCACCCCTGTGGCCGCGGCGAAGACGGCGACGTTGGCGGCGCTGCCCCCGCGGGTGCGGACGACCCGGCCGGGGTTGTCGGTGCCCGTGCGGAGGGGACCGTCGGTCCAGACGACGACGTCCTCGACGACGTCGCCGATGCAGACCAGCACGGGGCCTCCCCGGGTTAAGCGCTTAACGTGACCGTAGCAGGCCGGCTGCCGGTCCGGTGCTGCCGCGCACGACCAACTGCGCCGGGAGCACCACCGGGTCACCCGCAGGGCCGGCCGGGTCGTCGATCACCCGCGCCAGGAGCACCGCGCCGCGGTGACCGAGCTCGCGGGCGGGCAGCGCGACGGTCGTCAGCGGGGGTGCCGACACCTCGGCGAAGGGGATGTCGTCGAAGCCGGCCACCGACAGCTGGCCCGGTACCGCCACGCCCGTGCCATGCAGGCCCGCGAGCACACCCAGCGCCTGGACGTCGGTGGCGGCCACCACCGCGGTGGCGCCCGCGGCCCGCCACCCCGCCGACCGCTGCGCCGCGTGGTCCCGCGCCGCGGCCAGGTCGATGTCGCACCGGTCGTCGGTGACGACCGCGCCGGGCACCAGCCGGACGAACTCGGCGGCGAAGGCACTGCGGCGCTCGGCGAAGGTCGACCAGGGGCGGTTGCTGTCCAGGTGGACCACGTGCCGGTGTCCCAGGTCGGCGAGGTGCCGGGCCAGCTCACGGGCGCCCACCGCCACGTCGAGGGACACCTGGTGGCCGCCGGCCGCGGGGTCGTCGAGGTGGACCACCGGCAGGTCCGGCCGGCCGGCCGGGAGCGTGCCCGGGTAGTTGATCAACACGCCGTCGACGGTGGCCGCGCCGACCGGCTCGACGTCGGGTTCATCGAGGCCGGCGGCCAGCAGGAGCAGCAGGTGGCCGGTGCCGTCGGTGGCCTCGGCGATGCCGGCCGCCGCGCCGGCGGCCACCTGGGCGGTGAACGGGTTGGTCATGTCGTGGGCGAGCAGGGCGACCTGGCGGCGGCGTCCGGTCGCCAGGGCGCGCGCGGAGGCGTCGGTGACGTACCCGAGGGCGGCGATCGCGTCGAGGACCCGCAGCCGGGTGGCGGGGGCGACCCGGCCCTCGGCCTTGCCGTTCACGACGAAGGACACGGTGGCCACCGAGACACCGGCCCGGGCGGCGACGTCCACGGCACGGGGACGGCGGGCCGGGCCGGGCCGGCCGATCCCCCCTGCCTCGCGCACGGGTGCACGGTAATCAGCGCACCCGCACCGCGTGCGGGCCGGACCACCGGCGGGACGGGTTCGCCGTCGACCGGAACGGTGTCCCGCGGGCCGGCAGTCAGACGAAGCCGGGGGTGCCCTCCCAGGCGACCTCGGCGGCGGGGACGTCGTCGCGCAGCACGGTGCCCTCGATCAGGCCGTAGGGGCGGTCGGCGGCGTGGTAGACGACGTCGGGGTTGTCCAGGCCGAAGGCGGACAGGTCCTGCAGGAAGTGGTGCTTGTTGGGCATCGACATCCGCACCTCGGCGACGTCGGGGTGCCGCTCCAGCACCGCCGTCGCCATCGCGTACTGGCTCTGCTGCAGGGCGAGGGAGTGCTGCGAGGCGAAGGTCTCCAGCATCGTCGTCCGGACGCTGTCGTAGACCGCGGCGAAGTCCAGATCAGTGCGGGTGTAGCGCCATCGGGCGGTCACCGCGGTGGCGAGGATCCGCTCCCGGGTCTCGGGCAGCGTGGTGTACGCATCCCGCGGGAAGCCCCAGAACTCCGAGCCGGTCGTCTTCAGCACGACCAGGTCCGACAGTCCGGCGACGACGTGCAGGTCGTCGCCGTCCGCGGTGACCACGGCGGTGCGCACCTCGCCGCCGGCCCGGCGGAACGCGTGGTCGTGCGGCTGCCCGCCGACGGCGATCCGGTCCCAGCCGTAGGACTCGATGCCGATCCGCGCCCCGGTGATCCAGTCGTAGCTGTCGGCGAAGTGCCGGGCCAGCCGCAGCCCGAACTCCTCGGGCGTGCTGATCCCGTCCCGGGCGAAGGCGAACACGGTGTTCTTCTGCGAGTCGGTGGCCAGGATGTGGCTGTTGTCGCCGTCGGTGAACGCACCGGCGAAGTCACCCCGCAGCGCGGAGCTGACGTTCAGGTCGACCAGGGAGTGTCGCGGGGTGGAGCGGTCGACCGCGACCACCCGCACCTCGGCCTTCCCGTACTGGTTGGGTCCGAGCACGATCGCCATGGGTGCACCTTGCCCGGTCGAGATTTCAGCCGTGTTGCACGGACGGGCTCAATGTGAAGGGGCTTAACTGTTGGCGGGCAGTACCGCTGCGGCAATCTTTTCTGCGATGACGGGAATCACATCAAGCTTGGTCTCAAAGCCTGCCAGGTCGGGGAGGATTCCACTGTACTCAGCAACATCCGCGAAAGAGACGCGGTCGAGAACAGGAATCAACGTTTTTTTCCCGAGCAGCGCGCCAAGTTCGCGTTCGGTCCAGAATCGACCGGTTAGGTAGGCCGGAGTGAGTATTACCACACCACACCGAGCCGACCGCAGCCCGCGATCCATCTGCAGGCTTTGGCTTTGCCCAGGAATGATCGCTATTTCATCGAACCAGACCGAGACTCCATGATCTGTTAGGGCGTTCTTCAGCTCTGTAGCAACTTCCGCGCCGTCGATTCTTGCGTAACTGAGAAAGACGTCCCACTCGCGGTCTTGACGACCGATGATGTTGTCGCGAACTTGGTCGGCTAGGACCTGTTCAGATGGGCGGTACGTCACTCGTGTAGGTGACGACAGAGCGCGACGCATCTCGTTCACGACGTTCTGGTTATGAATATTGGCCTTCTGGTTTGCGCGATTCACGTCCGCGATTTGATTATTCACCTGTCGCACCTGTTGCTGGTTCGCTGCTCGCACCCGGTCGTTATGGGCCTTCACTTGGCGATTGTAATCATCAACTCGTCGCTTATTCTCACGGTTGACTCGATCGACTTCGCGCTGAACCTGCGCCTGCGCTTTTCGTTGCGCCTCGCGAAGTTGCCTCTGAAAGGCGGCTGCATTGAACTGCGCCATGATGACCACCAAATATGTCGTCGGCGAACTTGCGTTGATCGACCACCACTGTATGTCTAAACGCTTGCCGTGTCGAGCTATCGCCTGACGCGTCCTCTTATAGCCAGGGCGGCTAGCCCCAATAGAACGGGCAGCAGTATCCGGGCAATCATCTCGATCGCTAGCCCGGCGTCGCTGGGGTCCAAATCCCGCAGCGCCGTCCCGGCTATCCCAGCCGCCGACCGGGCCATGAGCAGCACCGAATCGCCCAGGGATATCGAGGTTCCGCCCCACTTGTAGAAGGATATCCCAACGCCAGCAAGCGCGATCACTAACGCCAACAGGGCTCGCCCGGCTCGCGTCCCATATCCGGAGATGATCCAGTAGATGGACAAGATGAACTTCTCCACCAAGGAGGTCTGTTGTGATTGTTGCCGATTGCGCATCTCCGAGTAGTACAAGTCCGACGCCCCTGGATAGTCGCTCCTCGCCTCGTGACCTTCGCGTAGCGATCGGTAGATCACGGTACGAGCGTCGGCGCCTGTTCCGGTGGCACCTATCGGGAAAGCCGCCGATAGCCGACTGGCTATTCCGCCTTGTGTGTCTTGTGGAAGAGTTCTGCGACCCTGGCCCAGCCCGAACGCGCGATCAGTTCTTAGCCACGAGCATGTCGGATCGATTCGCAGCTTCTCTAAATGGCGAGTATCTAGGAATCGACATCTCCTCAAGTCTATATTCGACAGGGTGAGATTTTCTGCGTCGCTTCGCGACAAGCTCGACAGAACGGGTTTTCGCAGAGCGTGGACACCTGAGCTATCGCCATCGCTGGCGTCGCCTCCTGCTACGAGAGCGGCTGTTGCAAAATTGCATGCGGTAACGCCGATTGCGTCCGCATCGCACCACAGATCAAGTCGGTTCAAGAAAAGGCAGTTGGATATCGTAATGTCGTAACTGGTTGCAAGCCTAAAGAGGGCGCGGCCCTGCATGCTGCACGAATCAATATCGATGGGACCCTGTGCCAAAATTGGGCCGAACGTGAAAGTGTTTGCGAACTGGCCTGAGCGCATCGCTAATGGGCGCGAGGTGATCAGGCCAGAAATCTCGAACTCGCCAGTGGCATTAAAGTCGTCTAGAAAGACGACTCCGTCGACCTCGGCCCCAATCAACGTAAACGGTCCGGCCAATCTCATGCCAGTAAGCTCGAGATCAGATCTCCACCGGCAACTCACCATTGCCAAAGAATCCTCGGCACTTCCCCCCCGCCACGAGGCGAAGCCGCCAAAATCCACGTTTCTGAAAAATGACTGGTTCTGAAACACCGCGGCCTCAAAGTTGGCCTGCTCGCGTATGATGGAGCCGACGAATCGCGTCGACCCTGTGAAGATGACGCTGTCGAAGTCGACACTGTCCATGAATTTACATCGATCAAAGCTGACTCCGCTGACGAACTTGGTGTTCGCAAAGCTCGCGTAATCCAAGAATGATGAATCGTCAAATGTTGCAGGACCCTCAAAGATGCAGTCGCCGAAAAAAGTTTGAGCAAACTGGCAGCGAGCAAAAACTGCAGGTCCTTCGAACGAGGATCGAGACAGATCGGCCCCCCAGAAGAGACATCCCGTGAAGTCGACCGGTGGCCACTTTCGATCCTCCGAATAGGTCGACACGGCCCATTGGAGTTGTTCAAAACAGGCTGGAGTTATTACTCGTCCGACCGTGAGCTTGGGTAATTGGCCGGAAGCCCATAGGCGGAGGTGCTCGTCGGAGGGAGGCCAATTGAGATTGGCCGTCAGTTGAGTAGGTCGGTCGATAGCGGACGGCACGTCACGAGCCGCGGTAGGTCGAGAACGCGAACGGCGACAGCAGCAGCGGCACGTGGTGGTGCGCGGTGCCGTCGACGACGGTGAAGTCCAGCGACACCGAGGGGTAGAAGGTCTCGCGACCCTGCTCGGCGAACCAGACGCCGGTGGCGAACACGACGCGGTGCGGCCCGGCGTCGGTGTCGCGGTCGGCCAGCCGGAACCGGCCGTCGGCGTCCGTCACGCCCACGGACAGCAGGGTGTCCCCGGCGAACAGCTGCACGACCACGCCCGCGGCCGGCCGGCCGAGCACTGCGTCGAGCACGTGCGTCGAGACGCTCATCGGACCAGCCCCCGCACGCGCAGCTCGGTGATCTGGGCCAGCTGCTCGAGCACCTCGGGGCGCTCCTGATCCGGGGTGTGGCCGAGCCGGTGGGTCAGCTGGGCGAGCATCTCCTCCGGCGACCGCCCGGCGGCCCGGACGAGGAAGACGTGGTCGAACTTCTCCTCGTAGTCCCGGTTCCCGGCCACGATCGCGTCGCGGACCTCGTCGGCGGCCGTGGACATCGACGCCTGCTCCCGGAGGGACGACGACGCCTCCGCCGAGTCCCCGGCGACCCGGTCTCCGATCCGGGGGTGCGCGGCCAGCGCCTGCTCGACCTCGGTCCACGGCAGCGACCGGGACACCTCGCCCGCCCACCCCACCAGGGTCTCCACCGATGCGTAGGGGCGCCCCGAGGCCACCGCGGGGGCGAACGACGCGGCCGCGTTGCACGCCCGCAGCGCCGTCGTCACCGCGTCGTCGTCGGCTGTGTTGAAGCTGGCCAGGTCCACGGCTGCGAGGATGCCAGGACCAGCCCCGATCTACAGGAGTGCGCATGGTCGACGTCCAGGTGGTCGGGCCCGAGGTCCAGCGGTCGGAGGAGGTGCTCACCCCGGAGGCGCTGCAGTTCATCGGGCAGCTGCAGCACCTCTTCGGCGCCAGCCGCGACGAGCTGCTGGCCACCCGCGCGCTGCGCCGGCAGGCCATCGCCGACGGCGAGCCGCTGGACTTCCGCAGCGAGACCGCAGACGTCCGGGAGATGGACTGGCAGGTCCCGCCGCCGCCGCCGGGCCTCACCCGGCGCCGGGTCGAGATCACCGGGCCGACCGAGCCGAAGATGGCGATCAACGCCCTCAACTGCGGTGCCGACGTGTGGCTGGCCGACCTGGAGGACGCCAACACCCCGCACTGGCACAACGTGGTCACCGGCCAGCTGGTGCTGCGCGACGCCGTCCGCGGGTCGCTGTCGTTCACCAGCCCCGAGGGCAAGCAGTACGCCGTCCGCCCGGACGCCGTGCTGCCCACGATCGTGCCCCGCCCGCGCGGCTGGCACCTGGACGAGCGGCACGTGCTCGTCGACGGCGACCCGGTGGTCGGCGCGTTCGTCGACGCCGGGCTGTACCTGTTCCACAACGCCGTCGCCCAGCTCGAGCGCGGCAGCGGGCCCTACTTCTACCTGCCGAAGATGGAGTCCCACCTGGAGGCGCGGCTGTGGGCCGACGTCTTCGTGCACTGCGAGCGCGAGCTGGGCATCCCGCGCGGCTCGATCCGGGCCACCATGCTCATCGAGACCATCCCGGCCGCGTTCGAGATGGACGAGATGCTCTACGAGCTCCGCGAGCACGCCACCGGCCTGAACGCCGGCCGCTGGGACTACCTGTTCAGCGTGGTCAAGGTCTTCCGGGACGCCGGGCCCGAGTTCGTGCTGCCCGACCGCTCCGCGGTCACGATGACCGCCCCGATGATGCGCGCCTACTCCGAGCAGCTGGTCGCGACCTGCCACCGCCGCGGCGCGATGGCGATCGGCGGGATGGCCGCGGCCATCCCCAGCCGCCGCGACGCCGAGGCCAACGAGCGGGCCCTGGCCAAGGTCCGTGAGGACAAGACCCGGGAGGCCGGCGACGGCTTCGACGGCTCCTGGGTCGCCCACCCGGACCTGGTCGGCGTCTGCCTCGAGGTGTTCGAGGGCGTCCTCGGGGACGCCGACAACCAGCTCACCCGGCAGCGGGACGACGTGCACGTGACCCGGGAGCAGCTGCTCGACGTCGCCGGCGTGCCCGGGGAGCGCACCGAGGCGGGCCTGCGGGCCAACGTCGAGGTCGGCATCCGCTACCTCGCCGCCTGGCTGTCCGGGAACGGCGCGGTCGGCATCCACGGTCTGATGGAGGACGCCGCCACCGCCGAGATCAGCCGCTCCCAGGTCTGGCAGTGGGTGCGCTCGGGCGTCGTGCTGGACACCGGGGAGACGGTGACCGCGGAGTTCGTGCACCGGGTCATCGAGGAGGAGGTCGCCGGCATGGGCGAGCTGGACCGGCTGGAGGACGCCCGCCGGCTCTTCGAGCAGGTCGCGCTCGCCGACGAGTTCCCGGACTTCCTCACCCTGCCCGCCTACGCGCTCATCGACTAGGGCCGGCGCCGTGATCCCCGAGGACGTCTACGCCGAGCTGGACCGGCGGCTCGCGCCGGTCGACGCGGCGCGGGCGGCGGCGTACCCGGGGGAGCGGTCCACCCGGCAGCCGGTGCACACCTGCTACGTGCCGGCCGACGCCGTCGTCCCCGGGTTGACCACGGCCTGGGGGACGGCGGCGCTGGCCGCGCTGGACGAGCACGGCCTGCCCGACCTGGGGCTGGACCCCGGCCTGGTCGAGCAGGTGCTGCCCCGGGTGCGGGAGAAGCTGGCCCGCGAGCCCGTCGAGGACCTGCGGGTGGACACCGAGGACGGCTACCGCGGCCCGCCCGACCGGGAGGACGACGACGTGACGACGGCGGCGCGGGTGCTGGCCGCCGAGCCGGTGCTGCCGCTGGTCTGGGGCACCCGGGCCAAGTCGCTGGAGGGCCCGACCCGGCACCGCGGTGTCCGGTCCCTGGACCTCTTCCTGGGCGGGCTGGCCGGTCGGGACCGGGCGGTGGTGACGCTGCCCAAGGTCACCGCAGTCGAGCAGGTGGCCGCGTTCCTCCCGGTGCTCGACGCGCTGGAGCAGGCGCACGGGCTGTCCCTGGACCTGGAGCTGCAGGTCGAGACCCCGCAGGCCGTGCTGGGGGCCGACGGCGTCGCCACGCTGGCGGCGATGCTGCACGCCGGCGGCGGGCGGGTGACGGGGCTGCACTACGGCACCTACGACTACTCGGCGTCCCTGGGCATCGCCGCGGCCCACCAGGCCAGCGACCACCCGGCCGCCGACCACGCCAAGGCCACGATGCAGGTCGCGGTCGCCGGCACCGGGGCGCGCGCGGTCGACGGCTCGACCAACGTGCTGCCGGTCGGTGACCGGGACGCGGTGCACCACGGGTGGCAGCTGCACGCCGGGCTGGTCCGCCGGGCCCTGGAGCGCGGCTTCTACCAGGGCTGGGACCTGCACCCGGCCCAGCTGGTCACCCGGTACGTGGCCACCTACGCCTTCTTCCGGGCCGCGCTGCCGGCTGCCGGGGCCCGGCTGGCGGCCTACGTCAGCCGGGTCGACGGCGGGGTCCTGGACGAGCCGGCCACCGCGCGTGCCCTGGCCACGGTGGTGCTGCGCGGTCTGGACTGCGGTGCGCTGGACGTCGTCGAGGTCGAGCGGGCCACGGGCCTGCGGCGCGACGACCTCGACGGCCTGGCCGGCCGGCGGGGGGCGTGATCACGACACGCCGGTATGTGCGCGCTCACATCTCGTGTCCGGACGAACGTCCAGGTCAGACGGGTGGTCGCCGGACAGTCGTCCAGACGGCGCGGGGGTGGCTGGCCCCCTGGGCCTGCAGTCCCCCATGATGGGCTGTCCGGACAGGTCGAGCCGGGTGGGTCGGGTGGGAGGTCACGTGGACACCGAGCGAGGTGCTGACGTGGCTGCGTCGTCCCCGCCGTCCCCGCCGCGCCTCTCGGCCGAGGCCCCGACCGCACCGGTCATCGTCGCCTCCCCGCTGCCCGGCGGTCCGGTGGACCGGCCCGGGACGGGACGGGTGCACCGCGTCGCCGTGGTCGGCGGTGACGACGAGCTGGTCGCCGTCGCCCTGGGCTGGCTGCGCGAGGGCGTCGCCGCGCGGGAGCTGACCGTGGCCGCCGTCGTCCCCGCCCTGGCCGCGCACGTGCGCGAGCAGCTGCCCGACGTGGAGGTCGTCGAGCTCACCGGGGACTCCCCGCGCGAGCCCGACGCCATCGCCTGCCAGCTCAAGCTGCTCGACCGGGCCACCGCCGAGGGGCGTCGGCTGCGCGTGCTGGGCCAGGTCCGCGAGCGTGCGCCGCGGGCCTGGGACGAGCGGGTCCGCGGCGAGGCCGCCCACCAGCACGTCTTCGAGGGCCAGCCGGTCGCCTCGCTGTGCGTCTACGACCGGCGGACCACGCCGCCGGCCGTGCTGGAGGCCGCTGTCTCGGCCCACCCCGAGGTGGTCACCGACGGCCGGACCGTGGCGAACGCCGGGTACCTGCCCCCGGCGCAGCTGCTGGCCTCGCTGCCGTGGCCGGTGGAGCCGCTGCAGGCCTACCCGCCGCTGCTCGCCGTGGAGGACGCGCCGTCCCTGCCCGAGCTCCGGCACCAGCTGGCCCGGGCGCTGCACGGCCGCGCCGGCAGCCGGGACGCCGAGGAGGACTTCCACCTGGCCGCGAGCGAGATCGCCGCGAACGCCTTCCGGCACGGTGGCCGCCCGGTCGGTGCCCGGGTGTGGGCGTCGGCGGACCGGCTGGTCTGCACCATCTCCGACGGCGGCCACGCCTACTCCGGCATCCTCTCCGGCTACCGCCCGGCCCACGGCGACGACCTGTCCCGCGGCGGCATGGGCCTCTGGCTGGCCCGCAAGCTCTGCGACCACGTGGACCTGCAGACCACCGAGGCCGGGCTCACCGTCCGGCTGTCCAGCGCCGTCCGGCACTGACCCCGCGTCGGGCTTGACTCGGACGGTCTCTCACCGCTGAGCTACCCCCTGTGATCGTGGTGACCGCGGCAGGCGGCAAGACCGGGACGGCGGTGGTCCGCGCGCTGCGGGCGCGCGGTGAGGACGTGCGCGCCGTGGTGGGCTCGACCCGCCCACGTCCAGCGCTGGACGGCACGGGCGCCGAGGTCGTCGTCGCCGACCTGGTGGGCGCACCCGGCGGGCTGCCGCTGGCGGGCGCGGACGCGCTGTACCTGATCTGGCCCAACGTGGAGCCCAGCGAGGCGGCCGGCGCACCGACGGCCTTCCGGGCCGCGGCGGACGCCGGGGTGGGCCGGGTCGTCTACCACTCGGTGCTGCGTCCGCAGCTGCGTTCGATGCCGCACCACGCGGCCAAGGACCGTGCCGAGGAGGCGCTGGACGGCGTGGGTGTGCCGTGGCGGGTGCTGCAGCCGTGCGCGTACGCCGACAACTTCGACGCCCAGCTGGCCACGGTCGCCGACACCGGGGAGCTGCGCAGCCCGTGGGGGCTGACCACGGCGCAGTCGCTGGTCGACCTGCGCGACGTCGCCGAGGCCGCGGCCGTGCTGCTCACCGAGGAAGGCCTGGACGGCGGCACGTTCGAGGCGGTCGGTCCGCAGCCGCTCACCGCGCCGGACCTGGCGGCCGCGGTCGGTACGCACCTGGGCCGGCCGGTGACCGCCGTCGACAGCCGGCCCGCCACGGGTGAGGACTACGCCGGCCGCTGCCTGCGCACGATGTTCGACTGGTACCGCGCGCACGGGTTCACCGGCAGCCCACGCGTGCTCACCACGCTGCTCGGCCGCCCGCCACGGACCTTCGCCGACCACCTCGCCGCGCTGACCAGCGACGACGCCGGGTTACGGTGACCGGCGTGGAGGACGCCCTGGACGTGATCCTGGCCCAGTGGGGCCGGGAACGGCCCGATCTGGACTGCTCGCCGATGGGCGTGATCGGCCGGATCAGCCAGCTGCAGCGCGAGGTGTTCCTGGCCCAGCGGGCCACCTTCGCCCGGCACGGGCTGGACGCGCCCTCCTTCGACGTGCTGGCCGCGCTGCGCCGGGCCGGGGAGCCCTACCAGCTGACCCCCACCGCACTGATGCGCACGGCGCTGGTCACCAGCGGTGCGATCACCCAGCGGCTGGACCGGCTGGAGGAGAAGGGCCTGATCACCCGGGGCCGCAGCGAGGCCGACGGGCGGGCCGTCGTCGTCACCCTCACCGAGGCCGGCCGGACGGCGCTGGACACCGCCCTGCCCGACCACCTGGAGACCGAGCGCGGCATGCTCGCCGGGCTCAGCGCCGCCGAGCAGCGGCAGCTGGCCGACCTGCTGCGCCGGTTCCTGGTGGCCCTGGGCCGGGTCCCCGACGGGCCGCCGCGCGACCCCAGCTGACCGCGCGGGGCGGGTGCCTCAGCCCGCGGCCGCGAGCCGTCCGGCGGTCGTCCCGCAGCTGCCCCGGACGACCAGCTCGACGTCGGGGGGTCCTGCGCTCGGTGGTCGTACGGCCGGGCCGTGGAGGAGCCCGTCGACCAGGCGGGTGGCCGGCCCGGCCAGGTGGTGTCGGACGACGGTCAGCCCCGGTCGGCTGAACGCGGCGCCAGGGGCGTCGCCGCAGCTCACCAGGGCCACGTCCTCGGGCACCCGGACGCCCAGCCGACGGAGGTCGGACAGCAGGTGCCACGCCGTCCGGTCGCTCTCCGCCACGACGGCCGACGCACCCGACGTGGCCAGGGCGGTGGCGACCGTGGGGCCGGTCCCGGCTGGGTCCCGTCCGACGGTGACGACCCGGACCCGAGCCGTCGACGGACCGACGGTGGACCGGCGCAGCAGGGCCTGTGCCCGGGCCGCCTCCGGGTCCCCGACCACCACGTGGACGACCGCGTGCCCGACGGACCGCAGGTGCCGCACCGCGAGCACCCCGGAGCTCGTCCACGTGTTGTGCTCGCCCTCCCAGTCGTGCGCTGACTGCAGGGGCACCGTGCCGGCTGCATCCCGCAGCCGCGGGAGGTCGACCTCCTGCGACGGGCACAGCAGGGCGATCCCGTCGACCTGCTGTGCGGCCAGCTCCTGCACTGCCCGGGTCAGGGAACCGGGGCACCCGTCGGGCACCGTGCGGACCACCAGGGCCCTCCCGGTCAGCCGGGTCGCGCGTTCGACGGCGGCCACCCACGTCGCCGACTCCGGGTCCAGTGGTCCACCCAGCACGACCCCGAGTGCGCCCGCCCGCCCGCTCGCCAGCGTGCGTGCCGCGCTCGAGGGTCGGTAGTCGAGTTCCCGCACCACCTGTTGGACCCGCGCCCGTGTCCCGGCAGAGACGTAGCGGTGCCCCTGGACCACCCGGGTGACGGTCGCGCGGGACACCCCGGCCCTGCGGGCCACCTCCTCGATCGCGTTCACGCCGGGGGCGGTGCTGCGACGAGGGTCATGGACGCATCTTCGTGTTATCGGTAACATCCGTCTAGTGGGTCACACCGGTGAGCCCCACTCGACCCGCACCGGGGGCACGACGTGCCCCGGGAGGAGACCCACCCGATGGCAACCGTCGTGTACGACCGCGTCACCCGCGCCTACCCGGGGACGCCTCGACCCGCCGTCGACGCACTCGACCTGCAGATCGCCGACGGCGAGTTCCTGGTCCTCGTCGGCCCGTCCGGCTGCGGCAAGTCCACCTCGCTGCGGATGCTCGCCGGCCTCGAGGACATCGACGGCGGACGGATCCTCATCGGGGACAGGGACGTGTCCGACGTCAGCCCCAAGGACCGGGACATCGCGATGGTCTTCCAGAACTACGCGCTGTACCCGCACATGTCCGTCGCCGAGAACATGGGCTTCGCGCTCAAGATCGCCGGCATGGACAAGACCGAGCTGAGGAGCCGGGTCGAGGACGCGGCGCGCGTGCTGGACCTCACCGAGTACCTGGACCGCAAGCCCAAGGCCCTGTCCGGTGGTCAGCGGCAGCGGGTCGCGATGGGCCGGGCGATCGTCCGGCGGCCCCAGGTGTTCTTGATGGACGAGCCGCTGTCCAACCTGGACGCCAAGCTCCGGGTGCAGACCCGCACCCAGATCGCCTCGCTGCAGCGCCGCCTGGGTGTCACCACCGTCTACGTCACCCACGACCAGGTCGAGGCCATGACCATGGCCGACCGCGTCGCGGTGCTCAAGGACGGTCTCCTGCAGCAGGTCGGCACCCCCCGGGACCTGTACGACCGGCCGGCCAACTCCTTCGTCGCCGGCTTCATCGGCTCGCCGGCGATGAACCTGCTCCGGCTGCCGGTCGCCGAGGGGGGAGTGCTCTTCGGCTCCCACGTGGTGCCGGTGCAGGCCGCGGCGCTCGCCGAGGCGCGCGAGGGGTCCCTCACCATCGGCGTGCGGCCGGAGGACCTCGCAGTGGGCACGGAGGGTCTGTCCGTCCGGGTGGAGGTCGTGGAGGAGCTCGGGGCCGACGCCTTCGCGTACGGTCAGGTCGACGCACAGGGGGCGCCGCAGCCGGTCGTCGTCCGCGTCGACGGGCGTGCCGTCCCCGAGAAGGGGACCGAGGTCCGGGTGCTGGCCCGGCCCGAGCGGCTGCACGTGTTCGCCGACTCCGACGGGCGGCGGCTCACCTGATCCACCGGGGCGTCCCCGTGTCCACGACCGGGGACGCCCCGGTCCGCCACACCGGCGTCGCGGGGCCGCACTCGAGCAGGTGTCAGGCCCCCGGTGCCCGGGTCGTGGACTCCCGCACCACCAGCGCGGACTGCAGCGAGGGTGTGGCCGGCACCTGTGTACCGGTGATGCGACCCAGCAGCTCGGCCACCGCGGCCCTGCCCTGGGCGGCGAAGTCCACGCGGACCGTGGTCAGCGGAGGGGTGAAGAACGCCGCCTCCGGGATGTCGTCGACGCCGGTGACGCTGACGTCACCGGGGACGGACAGGCCCCGCACCGTCAGGGCGCGCACCGCCCCCAGGGCCATCTGGTCGTTGGCCGCCACGACCGCCGTCGCACCCCCCGTGCCACCCAGCTGACCGATCGCGGCGTAGCCGGATGCTGCCGACCAGTCCCCGTGCACCAGTGCGACCGACTGCAGACCACGCCGCGCGACGGCCGACTCGTAGGCGCGGGCACGGTTGCGCGCGGCGGCCCACGTGGACGGTCCGGCGATGTGCACCAAGGACCGGTGGCCCAGGTCCGCCAGGTGGTCCACGAGGGCCGGCAGGCCGGTCGAGGACAGCTCGCTGGGTGCTCCCGAGCGGTCTTCGTCGGCCTCGGCGGCGATGAAGGCGGGCACCCGGAAGTCGGTGGCCTCCAGGGCCTCGGTCATCTCGTCGGTCGAGGCCAGCGCGAGCACCCCCGCGAGGTCGTGCTTGGCCACCAGCGCCAGAGCGCTGTCGATCGAGGTCCGGTCGGTCATGTCCAGGGTCACGATGTCGAGCAGGTACCCGGCCTCGCGGGCCGCGGCACTGGCTCCCTGGGCGATCCTGCTGGGACCGACCTGGTCGATCTCGTGGGTGAGGGCCCCCAGCCGATGGGACCGGCCGGTGGTCAGCGACCGGGCGGTCAGGTTCGGGCGGTAGTCCAGCGCCTCCAGGGCCTCGGTGACGCGCTCCCGGGTCTCGGGTCTGATGCCCTGGTAGCCCTTGAGCAGCCGGCTGACCGTCTGTCCCGAGACGCCGGCCATGCGGGCCACGTCGTAGATGGTGGCCGGACGGGCTTCGGACACCGCGGCGTCCGGTGACTGCGGGGTCTGACCCGACGCGGTCATGTGCTGGCTCTCCTGCCTGTCCCCGCGTGACTCGCGGTGGCGCACCGGTCGTCCGCCCGCTGCTGGACGGTCCGTGCGTCAGCTCACCACGTCTGGTGCACGTTACCGATGACATTCGCCAACCACAGCTCTTGTTATCGGTAACATCCCGTGCGAGTGTGGCGCGGCACACTCGCCTCGCACCGACGGAGAACCACCTCGATGAGCTCGCTGCCCACCTCGCACGCCCCCAGCCGGGTCCTCTTCGGCGCGGCCTACTACGCGGAGTACCAGCAGACCGACCGGCTGGAGCAGGACCTCGACCTGATGGCGGCCGCCGGTTTCACGGTGATCCGGGTCGGTGAGTCGGTGTGGTCGACGTGGGAACCCCGCGACGGCGAGTTCGACCTGGAGTGGCTGCTGCCGGTGCTCGACGGGGCCCACGCCCGAGGGATCAGCGTCGTCCTGGGCACACCGACCTACGCCGTCCCCCCGTGGCTGCAGCAGGCCCACCCCGAGATCGCCGCCGAGCGCAGCACCGGGGAGCGGATCCCGTGGGGCGCCCGCCAGGAGGTGGACTACACCCACCCGGCGTTCCTGTTCCACGCCGAACGGGTCGTCCGCGCCGTGCTGCGCCGCTACGCCACCCACCCCGCGGTGATCGGCTTCCAGGTCGACAACGAGCCGGGTCTGGAGCTGTTCCACAACCAGGGCGTCTTCAGCCGGTTCGTGCGTCGGCTCAAGGCCGAGTTCGGCGACGTCGAGACCCTCAACCGGGAGTGGGGCCTCGCCTACTGGTCACACCGCCTGGACGACTGGTCGGAGCTGTGGCGCCCGGAGGGCAACAGCTTCCCGCAGTACGACCTGGCCTGGCGCCGGTTCCAGGCCGAGCTCACCACCGAGTTCATCGGCTGGCAGGCCGCCCTGGTCGGTGAGTACAAGGCGCCCGGCCAGTTCGTCACCACGTGCCTGCAGTACCCCCGCCGGGGCCTGGACGACGAGCAGCTGTTCGCCGGTCTCGACATCGCCGCGGGCAACCCCTACTACGGGATGCAGGACCAGCTGGCGATCGGCCAGGAGCACGAGCCGCTGGACTACTGGGTCACCAGCGGGGTGCCGGGTCTCTTCCGCCAGGCCGACCGCATGTGGGCCTCCAAGCAGGCGCGGTACCTCATCACCGAGACCAACGCCCAGGGCATCGGGGCCGCGGACACGACGTTCCCGCCCTACCCCGGTCAGCTCAAGCAGGCGGCGTACGCGTTCGTCTCCCGCGGCGCGGCGATGATCGAGTACTGGCAGTGGAACACGCTGCCCTACGGAGCCGAGACCTACTGGGGCGGGATCCTCCCGCACAGCCTCCAGCCGGGCCGGGTGTACCGGGAGATCGCCGAGATCGGTGCCGAGCTGCAGGCGGTCGGCACGACCCTGGACGGCTACGAGCCCGACGCCGATGTCGCGGTCCTGTGGTCGAACCCCAGCCGGTTCGCCCTGCAGTTCATGCCGCCCTTCCGCACCGACGGGGTGGCCGACGACGCTGCCTACGAGAAGATCGTCGACGCCTTCCACCGCGGTGTCGTCGACTCCGGTCGGCAGGCCCGGCTGCTGCACACCGGTCAGGCCCTGGGCCTGGGTGCCCAGGCGCTGGTCGACCGCTTCCCGGTGCTGGTCGCCGCCGGGGTGTACGTCGCCACCGACGACGAGCTGGACCTGCTGGCCGAGTACGCCCGGCTGGGCGGTCACCTCGTCCTGGGTCCCCGCACCGGCTACGCCGACGAGCAGGCCCGGGCCCGTGCCGCTGTGTCGCCGGCGCGGCTCGCAGCGGCGGCCGGCGTCCACTACGCGGAGTTCAGCAACCTGCTCGCCGCCGTCCCCGTGCACGCGGTCGGCCCCGACCTCCAGGCCACCGGTCACGCCCGGGACTGGGTCGACGGGCTGGTGCTCGACGGCGCCACGCCCCTCGCCTCCTACGACCACCCGCACTTCGGCACCTTCCCGGCCGTGACCACGCACGCCCACGGTCGGGGTCGGGTCACCGTGGTCGGTTGCCTGCCCTCCCCGGACCTGGCGGCCGCCGTCCTCGCCTGGGCCCAGCCCGCCCCGGTGGCTGCGGCCCTGGGCGCCGCAGGGAGCCCCCAGGTGACCGTGTCGTCGGGCCGACTGCCGGACGGACGGCGGGCCTGGTTCGTCTTCAACTGGGGCTGGGCCCCCACCGATCTGGTCCTGAGCTCTTCCGTCCAGGACCTGACGACCGGGAGCCTGCACACCAGCGGCTCCGCGATCGCCCTCGATGCCTGGTCGACGCACGCCCTGGTCGACCAGTGACCCACCCCCGGCCGCCCTGGCGCGGGACTGCACCCACAGAGAGAGCAACGATGAAGAAGGCACCGCGCACCGCACTGGCCATGGCGACCAGCGCCGCGATTCTGGGCATGACGCTCGCGGGATGTTCCTCCGGTGGCGGGGAGGACGACACCGCAGGCTCCGAGCCGGTCTCCCAGGCCGACATCGACGAGGCGCTGCAGACCCCGACCGAGCTGACGTTCTGGACCTGGGTGCCCGACATCGAGGACGAGGTGGCCCTCTTCGAGGCGGCGTACCCCGCCATCGACGTCACCGTCGAGAACGTCGGCCAGGGCCTGGACCACTACCAGAAGGTGCGCACGGCCCTCGAGGCCGGCGACGGCGCCCCCGACGTCATCCAGGTCGAGTACCAGTACATCCCCTCCTTCACCCTCACCGACTCGTTGCTGGACCTGACCCCCTACGGGGCCGCGGACATCAGCGGCGACTACGTCGACTGGGCCTGGAACCAGGTCTCCTCCGACGAGGGCATCTGGGCGATCCCGCAGGACATCGGCCCGATGGGCAACCTCTACCGGTCCGACATCATGGCCCAGGCCGGCGTCACCGAGCCCCCGGCCACCTACGCCGACTACGCCACCGCGGCCGAGCAGGTCCGCAGTGCCACCGGCAGCTACATCTCCAACCTGCCGAGCAACGACCCGGCCCAGGTCACCGGTCTGCTCTGGCAGGCCGGCGTCCGGCCGTGGAGCTGGGACGGCGACCAGACGGTCTCCATCGACGTCAACAGCCCCGAGGCGCAGGAGGTCATGACCTACTGGCAGGACCTGATCGACCGCGACCTGGTCGGGACCGATGCCGACTTCAACGACGCCTTCTACCAGGGCCTGTCGACCGGCACCTACGCCGGCTGGCTGACCGCGGCCTGGGGCCCGATCTTCCTGCAGGGCACGGCCGAGGCGACCTCGGGCCAGTGGTCGGCAGCCCCGCTGCCGCAGTGGGAGGCGGGCCAGGAGGTCTCCGGCAACTGGGGCGGGTCCACCGACGCCGTGCTGTCCACCACGGAGAACCCGATCGCCGCGGCGGCCCTGGCGCAGTTCATCAACCACGACCCCGAGTCGACGGCGCTCTTCGCCAACCAGCAGTTCCTCTTCCCGGCCAGCACCGAGCTGCTCGCCGACGAGTCCTTCACCGGCTCCGAGGTCGCGTTCTTCGGTGGTCAGAAGGTGAACGAGCTCTTCGCCGGCATCGCCGAGACGGTGGACACCGACTTCACCTGGCTGCCCTTCATGGAGTTCGTCTACTCCTCGTTCAACGAGACCGTCGGCACCGCCATCGGTGACCGCGGCGACCTCGTCGGCGCCCTCGACGACTGGCAGGCCCAGATCGTCCGCTACGCCGAGGACCAGGGCTTCACCGTCGAGTAACCGTCCGCGGTGGGGTGGCACCAGGACCTGGTGTCGCCCCACCCGGCCCCGTCAGGCAGAGGAACCCCATGGCGAGCACCACCACGACGCACCGACCCACCGCGACCAGACGGCGCAAGCAGGCTGCGGCCGCCTACCTGTTCATCGCACCGTTCTTCCTGGTCTTCACCACCATGCTGGTGGTCCCGCTGGGCTACTCCCTGTACCTGAGCCTCTTCCAGGACCGGCTCATCGGCGGGACGTCCTTCGTGGGGCTGGACAACTACGTCCAGGCCCTCACGGACTCGGCGTTCTTCGGCGGGCTGGGACGCATGGCGGTGTTCCTCGTCGTCCAGGTGCCGATCATGCTCGGGGTGGCCCTGTTCCTGGCCCTGGCGCTGGACAGCGGTCGCGCCCGAGGCTCCAAGGCGCTGCGGCTGGTCTACTTCGTGCCCTACGCCGTCCCCGGCGTCGTCGCCACCCTCATGTGGGGCTACCTGTACGGCCGCGACTTCGGCCCGATCGCCCAGCTGGCCCGGGCCGTGGGTCTGGACACCCCGACCTTCCTGGACTCCGGCAGCATCCTCGGCTCGATGATGAACATCGTCACCTGGGAGTACGTCGGCTACAACATGATCATCATGTACGCCGCGCTGCGGTCGATCCCGACCGAGCTCTACGAGGCCGCCGAGATGGACGGTGCCAGCCAGGCCCGCATCGCCTGGAGCATCAAGATCCCCGCCATCCGCCCGGCGATCCTGCTGACGGTCATCTTCTCGGTGATCGGGACCTTCCAGCTCTTCAACGAGCCCAGCCTGCTGGACACCATCGCGCCCAACGCGATCTCCAACGCCTTCACCCCGAACTTCTACGCGTACAACCTCGCCTTCGTGAACCAGGACGTGAACTACGCAGCCGCGATCGCCTTCCTCCTCGGGCTCTTCATCGCGGTCGTGTCCTACGTCGTCCAACTGGGCTCCGCACGCGGGGAGCGCAAGCAGGAGAGCTCCCGATGACCACCACGTTGCTCCCGCCCGTGGAACGCCCCACGGCACCCCCGGCACGACGACGGCGCAACCCGCGCGACCGGCGCAGCACCCCGCTGACGGTCCTGCTGTGGCTCTGTGCCGCCTACTTCCTGTTGCCCCTGGTCTGGCTGGTCATCGCCAGCACCAAGGACAACGCGGACCTGTTCTCCACGTTCGGGCTCTGGTTCGGCGAGCGGTTCTCCCTCTGGGACAACCTGGTGTCGGTGTTCACCAACCGCGACGGCATCTACGGCCGGTGGGCGCTGAACACCGTCTTCTACGCGCTGGCCAGCGGTGGCGGTGCGGCCCTGCTGTCCACGATGGCCGGCTACGCCTTCGCCAAGTACCGGTTCCCGGGCTCGCGGGCCCTGTTCAGCGTCACCCTCGGCGCGATCATGATCCCGCTGACGGCGCTGGCCCTGCCGACCTACCTGCTGTTCAACACCTTCGGGATCACCGACACCCCGTGGGCAGTCATCCTGCCCTCGCTGGTCAGCCCGTTCGGGGTCTACCTGATGCGCGTCTACGCAGCAGACGCCGTCCCGGACTCGCTGATCGAGGCGGCCCGGGTCGACGGGGCCGGGGAGTTCCGCATCTTCTGGCAGGTCAGCCTGCGGCTGTTGGGGCCCGGCGTGGTGACGGTGTTCCTCTTCGCACTGGTCGCCACCTGGAACAACTACTTCCTGCCGCTCATCATGCTCAACCGCTCCGAGCTCTACCCCCTCACCGTCGGGCTGGCCCAGCAGCAGCTGGCCAGCGCCCAGGGCGGCGGTGGCTCCCAGGCCCTGTTCTCCACGGTCATCACCGGCTCCCTGGTGAGCATCGTGCCGCTGGTCGTGGCCTTCCTCTTCCTGCAGCGCTACTGGCAGTCGGGTCTGGCGGCCGGGTCGGTCAAGCAGTGATCGGCGGCCACCGGTTCCTCTACGGCGGGGACTACAACCCCGAGCAGTGGCCCGAGCACGTCTGGACCGACGACGTCGCCCGGATGCGCGAGGCGGGTGTCACCACGGCCACGGTCGGGGTCTTCTCCTGGGCCGACCTGCAACCGCGTCAGGGCGCCTTCGAGTTCGGCTGGCTGGACCGCGTGCTCGACCTGCTGCACGCCGGCGGCATCGGTGTCGACCTGGCCACCGCGACGGCGTCCCCGCCGCCCTGGGCCGGAACGGGGCACCCGGACCTCTACGCCGTCGACGAGCGTGGCGCCCGGTACTGGCACGGCAGCCGGCAGCACTACGCGCCCACGTCGGTGCGGTACCGCCGCCTGGCGGCCGAGCTGGTCCACGCCATGGCCGAGCGCTACGTCGACCACCCCGCCGTCCAGATGTGGCACGTGAACAACGAGTACGGCTGCCACGTGGCACTGGACCACTCGGCGTCCGCCGAACGGGCCTTCCGCGAGTGGCTGCAGGACCGGTACCTGACCATCGGCGGCCTCAACGACGCGTGGGGCACCTCCTTCTGGTCCCAGCGCTACGGCACCTTCGACGAGGTCACGACCCCCCGGCACGCGCCCTACAGCCGCAACCCCGCCCAGGTCCTGGACTTCCGCCGGTTCTCCTCCGACGCGCTGCTGGAGTGCTACCTGGCCGAGCGGGACGTCCTCCGGGCGGCTGGTGCCACCCAGCCGATCACCACGAACTTCATCGGGTTCAACAAGAACGTCGACTACCGCACCTGGGCGCCTGAGATCGACGTCGTCAGCGACGATTGCTACCCCGACCCCGCCCACCCCGACGGGTACCGGCACGGCGCCTTCGAACGCGACCTGGTCCGTGGGCTGAGCCCCGATCGCCCCTGGCTGCTGATGGAGCAGGCCAGCAGTGCGGTCAACTGGCGCCCCCGCAACGCGCCCAAGTCACCGGGACAGATGGCGGCCTGGTCGATGCAGTCGATCGCCCGGGGTGCCGACGGCATCCTGTTCTTCCAGTGGCGGCAGTCCCGGGCCGGTGCCGAGAAGTTCCACTCCGCGATGCTGCCGCACGCCGGGACGGGGACCCGCACCTGGCGGGAGGTGTGTGCCCTCGGTGCCCGCCTGCGCGAGCTCCCCGCGCTGCCAGCTGCCGCACCCGCGCCGGTGGCGCTGGTCCACGAGTGGGAGAACTGGTGGGCGCTGGAGGGCACGGACCACCCGGCCGACCTGGACCACCAGCAGGTGCTCACCGCCTGGCACCTGGCCACCCAGGACGAGCACCTGGCCTGCGACGTGACCGGGGCGGCGGGGCCGTTCGGGGACCGGCGGGTCGTCCTGGCCCCGGCGTTGTACCTGCTCCGCGCCGAGGCCGCCGCAGCCCTGGTCGCGTTCGTGACGGCGGGTGGGACGCTGGTGCTGACGTCCTTCAGCGACGTCGTCGACGAGTGCGACCGCCTCCGTGAGGGCGGCTTCCTGACCCAGCTGCGCGACATCGCCGGCATCGAGGTCCTCGAGCACGCCGGTGTCCCCGACGACGCCGCCCGTGCCGTCGGGCAGCTCGACCTGACCCTGGGCGGGATCGTGGAGGACGTCGAGGCGCGGGAGGCGACCGTGCTCGCCCGCTTCACCGACGGGCCCTACGCCGGCGGCCCGGCCCTGACGCGGAAGACCCACGCCTCCGGCGGTTCGGTGGTCTACGCGGCGGGACAGCTCGACCGGGCGTCGGCCCGGGCGGTCCTGCAGCTCGTGGTCTCCCAGGACGCCCGGGACCCCGACTTCGAGGGTCTCCCCGAGGACGTCGAGGCCGTGCGCCGTGGCGGGGTCGTGTTCGTGGTCAACCACGCCGCCCACCCGGTCCACGTCCGGGTCGGCGGCACCGACCTGGACCTCGAGTCGCAGGAGGTCGCGGTCCTCGACGGCACCCGGCGGGTGTGAGCACCCGCCTCAGCCAGCAGCGAGGCGGTCGGCCAGCAGCCGGGTGACGCGAGCGGGAGGCAGGTTGCCCCAGACGTCGTGCCGGCTGCCGCCGCGGGCCGCGAGCAGGTGCTCGACGCGGGCGTGCCGGAGGCGGTCGGCGTGGCTGCCGGTCAGTCCACGGAGGTGGCGGCTGCCGAGGTGGGCGAACCAGGTGAGGGACCCGCCGGGCTGCAGCAGCTCCTCGTAGCGGTCCAGCGTGCTGCGGACGAAGTCGGGGTCGAAGTTCGTGAACGGCAGCGCAGAGACGATGACGTCGTAGCCGGCGGCCAGGTGTGGCTCGGCGTCGGCGAACGCGACGCCGTGCAGACGCGCGTCGACGGGGGCGCCGGTGAGCAGGTCCCGGAGCGCGGGCAGGAAGGCCGGGTTGACCTCCACGACGTCCAGGCGGCTGCCCGGAGCCAGGAGGGGGAGGAGGACCCGGGTGACGGCCCCGGTGCCCGCGCCGACCTCCAGCACGGTGAGCGGGCGACCCGTCCGCTCGAGCACGGGGGCGGTGAGGCTGCGGGCCAGCCGCGAGCCGCTGGGCGCGATCGCGCCGGTGAGGACCGGTCGCGACCAGCTCTGCCGCAGGAAGGACCACCGTGCGCTGCCGCGGGCCCACGCGGTGCAGACCGCCGCGGTCACGAGGGCCGCCGGCAGGTGACGGTGTGCTGGCGGCGGCTGAGCACGGCCAGGACGAGCAGGGCGCCCACGGGGTCTCCTCGGGGTGGGTCGGCGGTCAGGGGGGTGGGGAGGCGTCCCCCCGCCGGGGCCCGGCGGCGGGGCGCCCCGGTC